>JAISVU010000315.1 GCA_031271375.1 Clostridiales bacterium
CGGTAAGCCCTGAGATTCGGACGATAGGCGCTCTGCGGTTGCTGGACGAAAGAGATATGCACTTTTTCCCGTACTGGGTCGAGGCCTTTACCGCTTCGGAGAAATTCGGCAATACGGAAATGTCTGCGCCTCAGGATGCGGAGTATTACCGCTATCGTCTATCAACAAAAAAGCTGTATGTTTTAGAGGTTGACGGAATACCTGTCTCAATGGCGGGGCTGACGAGAGAGATGCAAACTGTAATAGGCGTCGCGTTTGTGTACACCCCGCCGTATTTCCGCAATATGGGTTATGCCACATCCGCCGTGGCGCAGATAAGCAAAATCGCGCTGGACAAGGGATTTGAGAAATGCGTGCTGTATACGGACTTGGCGAATCCCACGTCCAATAGCATCTATCAAAAAATCGGCTATAAGCCCATTTGCGATTCTCTCCAGTTGAAATTTGAGCAATAACATGATAAAGTGTCTTATACAGTTAATATGAACGAGGTGTAGAATGGCGTACAGAACCATCAGACTATACGGCGACAGGCTTTTGACGAAGGCTTCAAAGCCGGTGGAGGCCGTGGACGGTAAGATCATAACGCTGCTTGACGACATGAAGGAAACGCTGACGAAGCATAACGGACTGGGCCTTGCGGCTCCGCAGGTGGGCATCCTCAAGCGCGTCGTGGTAATTGACGTAAGAAAGCGCGAGGGGGATAAGCCGGACGGGAAGGTACTATCCGAGGAAGGCTATTATGAGCTGGTGAACCCGGAAATCCTGGAATACTCCGGGGAGCAGCAGAACAGCGAGGCCTGCCTGAGCCTTCCGGGGAAATCGGCTACGGTTAAGCGGCCCGAGAAGATAAAGGTCAGGGCGATAGATAGGACGGGGAAGCCCTTCGAGGTGCGCGGGGACGGAAACCTGGCCGTCGCCCTCAGCCATGAGATAGACCATCTGGACGGAGTGCTCTATGTGGATATATGCGAGCGCGGCACGTTCAAAGACGACAGGGACGAGGACTGATAATGGACGCCGTCTTCTTCGGAACCCCGGACTTCGCCGCCGATATCTTGCAGGCGCTGATAGACAGCCCGCATAATGTAAGGGCCTGTGTCAGCGCCCCGGACAGGCCGAGGGATAGAGGGAAGAAGGTACAGCCGACGCCGGTAAGGGCGTTGGCGGAAAGCCGGGGCATACCCGTCCTCGGCCCGGAAAAGGCCCGTGACAAGGATTTTATTAGCGAATTGTCGCAAATACCGGCGGATATCTTTATCGTCGCGGCCTACGGGCTGTTCCTTCCGGGGAAGATACTCGGGATGCCGCGTTACGGCTGCATTAACGTCCACGCCTCTCTATTGCCAAAGTACCGAGGCGCTTCGCCCATTACGCAGGCCATTATAAACGGCGACGCGATAACCGGCGTTACGATAATGCAGATGGACAAGGGGATGGACACCGGGGATATCCTGTATGTGAAGGAGCTTGAGATAAGCCCGGAGGACACCACGGCGAGCCTATCGAACAGGCTTTCGGGATTGGGCGGCGCGGCACTGCTGGAAGCGCTGGATATGATCGAAGCGGGGGCTATACAGCCTGTGCCGCAGGATTCGTCCATCGCCACTCACGCGCCGTTATTGACAAAGGAAATGGGCGATATAGATTTTAAAAAACCCGCAAGGGAGATAGTGAACCTGGTAAGGGCGCTGGATCCCTGGCCCGGAGCAAGGACGGAGATAAACGGAACCTTATTAAAGGTATGGAAGGCCGAGGCGACGTCAGGTTCAGGCGCGGCGGGAAGCCTTTTACCGGCTAAAGACGCGATAATAATCGCCTGCGGGGACGGCGCAGTGAAGCTGACCGAGATACAGGCCCTCGGCGGCAGACGCATGAGCGCGGGAGAGTATTTAAAGGGGCACAGTCTTTAGTTAAAGTCCTTATATAATAAACTCGGCTGGATGCCGTTATTGTTCTGATATTTGCCCGAATTGTACTCTATGTACTCGCCTTCGATTACATGGTAATAGATTTGGCATATTTCGGTGTACGGATAGATTGTAATGGGTTGTACACAGTGGATTTCCAGCGTCCAATAGCCTTTGAAGCCCACGTCCCCGAACCCGGCCGTGACATGGATGTACATGCCCAGCCGCCCGATCGACGACCGGCCCTCCAGCATCGGCACATAGGATTTCGTTTCGGTGTATTCCACGGTGCGGCCCAGGTAGAGCTTGCCCGGTTTAAGCATAAGCCCTTCCTCGGGAATAGTGATAAGGCTTGCGGCGTTGAGTTTTTTCATGTCCAGAATCGCGTCGTCGTAAACGAGCAGCTCGTTGTGCAGCCGCAGATTGTAGCTGTTGGGGTTAAGGCGCTTCTCGTCAAAGGGGGAGATGATGATGTCGCCGTTTATTTTTTTCTTTATCTCAAGCCCTGATAATATCATGTTGTGCCTCCAATGCGTCTCTTGTTATAAAGAATTTAAACATAAAATCACTGTTAATTCAATAACAAAATTGACGCCTTGCGTTTTTCGGCAGTAATTGGTATAATTGACGCAGATAAATTAATTGGGGGTATCCGTCCTTTGCTGAAGGTAATAAACGTCATCTCCGACTCGAACATAGGCGGGGCGGGAACACAGCTGCTTACGTTTCTTCGCGGTTACGACCGCGGGGCGATGTCCGTGACTGTAGCCCTGCCCAGAGGATCACAGCTGATAAACCGATTGAAAGAAGCCGGAACCGAATACACGGAGCTGGACGGGCTTGCCGACCGCTCCCTCAGCGGCGGCGGGATTATAAGCCTCGCGAAGTTCCTGCGGGCAGAGCAGCCGAACATCGTCCACACCCACGCGTCCATGTCGGCGCGGATAGCGGCAAGGGCGGTGCCCAGGGCAAGGATTGTATATACAAGGCACAGCGTGTTCCCCAACAAGCGCGCTGTGACGGTGTTCCCGGGCAAGCAGCTCTACGGCGCGGTAAATAACTTTTTCGCGCACAAGATAATCGCCGTTTCCCCCGCCGCGCGGGACAATATCATCGAGGCCGGCGTCAATCCCAAGAAGATTGAGGTTATCTTTAACGGGGTCGAAGCCGTGAACCGCCTCACGCCGGAAGAAAAACGGGAGACCAGAGGCGCGAACGGGCTTCCCGAAGACGCGTTCCTCTGCGGGACATTCGCCCGCCTCACGCCTGTAAAGGGCCATGAATATATATTGGACGCGGCGAAACTCCTTCATAATAACAAGGGCATTAAAATCGTTATCGCAGGTGCGGGCGAGCTGGAGGCGGCGCTGAAGGAAAGAGCTGCCAAAGAAGGCCTGGACAATGTGATATTTAAAGGCTTCGTTCAAGACGCGCCGAGGGTTATCGCTTCTATGGATCTGCTTCTTAACGCCTCCTACGGCACCGAGGCGACGAGCCTGTTTCTATTGGAGGGAATGAGCGCCGGGGTTCCGGCGGTGGTCAGCTGCTACGGCGGCAACCCTTATGTAATCAAGGACGGAAGCAACGGGCTTGTAACCCCGGTAAGGGACGGCAATGCTATAGCCGAAGCCGTTACCCGCATAGCCGGGGACCCCGTTATGTATAGAAAGCTCTCCAAACACGCCGTTGAAACTTATAACGAGCGGTTTACGGCGGAATTAATGGTAAAGAATATAGAAAGGCTGTATTTTTCGATGTTTAAGTAAATTTCGTGCCGTATAAGGAGACGCTTATGTTTGAAGTAAACGGAAGGCTTTTTGACTGGGACATAAGAAAAAACCTTATAAACATCGAAAAACATGGGGTTTCGTTTAAGATGGCGGCTTCGGCGTTTTTTGACACTCAATCAATAATATTATACGATGAAAAGCATTCGCAAGATGAGGAGCGGTTTATCCTAATAGGGATCGATAAACTCAGCGATTTACTTATTGTTTGTCATTGCTACAGGAATAGCGGAGAGGTGGTCAGAATCATTTCCGCGAGAAAAGCTGATGAGAAGGAAGAAGACTATTATTTAAGGAGGAATAGTAATGGATATTGATAATTCAGATTATATTGACACAGACGACATGCCTGTAATAACTGACTTTTCAAAAGCCAGACCCAATCCGTTTGCGGAGCAAATAAAAAAACATGGGTTTTCAGTAGTCGTGCATTACAGCCCCGAGGATGTCGCAAATATGTATAACAGCAAGCGCAGACTGGATGAGTTTGATTTTTTTGAACACGACCCTGACGAACTGGCCGCTTTTGAAAGATACCGCAAAACCCATAACATCGAAGCGCAGTAATGGTCTATCCGTCTTGACGGCATCCAGGACGGGAGATAATTTTGGCGTCGCAGCTTATATATATTTATAAGGAGACATCATATGAAAAGGTTAATCAAAAGTTTTGCGTTTTGGATGGGGTTTCTTGCTGTCTTGTTTGTTTTGGGCAGAGCGTTTATCTATACCACGTCACAAGCGCAAAATGTTTTGACGTTCGCTAATTTTCCGTTGGCTGCCGTGCTGCATACCTTTTTCCCTGATGTTCTGAACCCTATTCCCGACGGCGGCGCGGGTTCCTACACGTTCGCATACTTGCCCTATTACGTTCTCTTTGTCTTAACCTACATCGGATATGGGTTGACAGCGGACTACATAATCCGTAAACTGAAAAGGCACAGAGAAAAAGCCGCAATATAGTGGGATTAAAGAGCGGAATATAATCACTTGCCACGACAACAAGCGGAACAGAGGTGGTTAATTGTACAGCAACAGCATGATATTAGTTATATTCCATTCGGTATTAACGACTTTAACGGGCTGGTACGACAGCTCTGCCTTGAGCCGTATCGTCCGCGCCGTGGCCGGGTTCTTCAAACGGTTGTGGGACAGCAGCATTATCAAGCGATTAATGACAAGCGGCGGTTCCGGGGTTGAAGGGCTTTTGGAAGCAAGCCTCCCGGGCCGCCTCGCGGGGCGGCTGTCGGCCTGGGCCGCGTCCGAGCCTAAGAACAGGTTTTGGGAAAAGGGCTTCGTCCTGGGCGGTCTTGGCGATGTTTTAGGCAGCATACCGTATACCTCCTGCCGGAGCTTTGGCCTGACGCTTATTACATTCGCGGCGGCGGCGATTCCGTTTAACCGGGCGGGCTTGTGGCTTTACTTATTCTGCGCGGCGGGAGCGGCGGGCGCCGTTCTCTGCCTGATTAACCGTTCTTTTTACGATTTGTTCGGGACGAGCTATGTGATAAAGCTGATCGCGGGGTTCTTCGGGTTCGAGGGCGAGCTTTGCGCCGAGGACAAGCCCGCCCGAAGGTTCCATATATTCTATGCCGCGCTGGGCCTTGCACTGGGCTTGATGTTCGGCTTTCTGGACATGAACACGTTTATCATGGCGGCCGGAGGGCTCGTCGGCGGGGCGCTGGTGCTGTACAAAACCGAGATCGGCGTGTTCACCACCGCGTTTTTAATCCCCCTCGTACCGACAAAGCTGGTTATGGGCCTTTGCGCGGTAACGGCGCTGTCTTACTTTATCAAGGTTGTTATTGTCCGTGGCGGCACGGCCGTCTTTAAGCTGAGGCTGCTGGACGCGCTGGGGCTGCTGTTTGGCATAATGCTGGTATACGGCGTTATGATCTCATACCGGCCCGCCGGGTCTTTCGTAGCGGCGGTGATCTATATTCCGTCCATCCTGTTCTTCATCGCGGCCCGGAACACCTTGCGAACCAAGAAGATGCTCTTCGCCGCGATATCGCTTATGGCGCTGGCGGGGCTGCTGGTTTCGCTGTATGGGCTGTACCAACAGGTAACGGGCAGCTTTATCGAGACCGTGTCCTGGATAGACGACGAGCTGTTCGAGCAGGCCACGGCCCGCATTTACTCCACGCTGGACAACCCCAACGTCCTGGGCGAGTAGTTGATATTCATTATCGCGATAGCCGGAGGGATGCTGTACTGGATGAAGAAGCCGCTGTATAAGCTGGCGGCTCTGGGCATATTGGGCGCAGCGGCCATGTGCATGATCCTCACCCAGTCCAGGGGGGCTTGGCTGGGGCTACTCTTCGC
>JAISVU010000368.1 GCA_031271375.1 Clostridiales bacterium
CGGTGCGGCGTAGACCCAGCCGGGTATTTTGAGGATGAGGACTTTCAGGCTGTGTTTGATTTTAACAGTCCGGCCAGCGTCCAAGCGTTAGGCGGAGCCGTCAGCACGGTTTCCGAACAGGTATTGCGGGAAATTGAGATCACTATAAAAAAATACGAGCGCGGCAAAATCGCGGAAAGAGGGAGCGAGCATGAGCGAAATAACCTACACGCAGATCGGGGATTATCTGATGCCCGACATAGCGGTTCCCGAAACGGCGGAGCCGCTGGGAATGTACGGGATGATGAGGAAGCGCTATCTACAGGACCGCCGAAGGACGCTGTACACGATATTCACCCTGCAAGGGACGCTGTATCACCATTGCCTGGAGATAGAGAAAACGGCCAACGAGCGGTTGGGCCGGATGATGGCAGAACTGACGGAGAAAGCCCCGCCCCCGGACAAAGCGGCGAACCCGCTGGAATGGGCGGCTCACATGAACGGCCTGAAAGCCCAAGCGGAGGAAACAATACTGGACGAACTGATTTACAGCTAGATAATGAAGCGGAAACGGGAGCGGCTGATGAGGCCGCTCCCGTTTCGCTGTCCGGCCTGGAAAATTATCATTTATCATGGGCCGAAACACTCCCTCAAACAAAGTACCAACTCGTGACTATGTGGAGGTAGGTGCATTTCACGGGCGCTTTGACGGTCAATAAGAAAGAGTCAGGCGTCCGCCTTTGATTCGCCGCTGCCAGCAAGGGCAAGCCCGCGCTCAGACAGGTTGTTTTCATACGCCGCGACGCAGGCCGCTTCCATTTCCTTGCGTAATTCCGCTTTTATGGGATGGCAGACATTTTTCCAACCGCCGCCCTTTATAACCGAGGGCATGGACACGAACATGTTACCGTTCCTTTGGACAAGCCTGACGTTGTGTATAATAAAGGCGTCGTCCAGGATTACGCTTGCCACGGCCCGAAGCGCGGAAGCGGGGTTTACGATGATCAATCTGATTTTTACCTTTATATTCATTCCATCCTCCTGTAATTGTGAATTACCGGATACATAAGCATTAGAATATTTAGGATTCAGAATCCTCATGTTCCGGCCTTTCCAAAACTTTTTCCGGGATATTTACGATGTAGCGGAAATCCTTGAATTTCTTTTTTACGACGTTCACTGCGGTAAAATCGTCGCTGATAACCGTCCGAATTTCGCGGCCTTTCAGCTTTGCCGCGACGCGCTCCATAACGTCGATAGACAGCCGTGTGCCTTTAAAGTCTATCCCCCGTAGGTCAACGACGGGGTTTTCGGGGGTTATATGCCGTTTGGCAATCCTCTTATAACCGTCTAAATCCCCGCCTATGTTGACGAAGACGTTATACCAGTTAAAATAGGCGACTGCGCCAACCACGGCCAGTATTATCACGGCTGAAATCAATGTGAAAATCCAATCTTTCCCCTTGCTTGGCAGTTCCTCCGGCTTTTCAGGTTCTTCGCCCTCCGGCACTTCCGCGGCAGGCAATTCTTCCTCGTCCGGCCCATTCTGCACACCGGATTCGAGTGTTTTTTCAGTTAACGGCCCGTCTTGAGTTTCCGTTGCGGAGTCATTTGAACCCAGCGCTGGCGCTTGGCTGGATGATGTCTCTGCGGATTGTTCGCCAACTGCCGCTTCCGTTTCCAGCTCAGGTGCAGGCACCGCCGCCGGCTCGGACACAGGCTCGCCAGCGGCTGCTGTTTCTGTTACGGCTTCGGATGGAAGCTCAGCGGCGTATGTTATCGAATAAACAACTTTCGCCACGCTTGTCTTTTCAACATACCCGCCGTACCAAGCCCTTGCCAGATATTCCGAGGGTACTTTTTTTGAATAAGAACCGGAATAATGCGCGGTAGCCGTATACTTGGTCGGAACGCTGTCATATCCGATTGTGGATGATTCCTGAACAGTCCAGTCCACGTTTTCCAGCGTAAGGGTAACGCCGCTCTTTTCCCGTGTTTTCGGGATATTGGATGTGTCGTTGCTGCTTAATCCGCCTATTGTAACCGTGTCAGTCAGCGTATACGACTTATTTGTATAAGCCATAATCTGCACCCACACAGCTCCGAGGTCCAAATCAAGCGTCCCTGCATAACCGTCTTCGCCCCTATAGGGGATGCTCGGCTCAAGGCGCTGGAAAACGGGCTGTATATCTTCGTTATCAACGGGGAAATTAACCTCGTCGCGCTCCCATTTCCTGTCCGTCTGCAATACTTCGTTAGCCGAAACATATTGGAAGGTATAACGAAGCCCTTCATGCTCAAAAGGTTCTTCCACCAGCAGAGCGAAATCAGGATCGTAATCCGGGGCGGCTTCGTAGGACTTTATCATGTAACGGATGCCGGGGCCGTCCGTGGTCTTAACATCCGAGAGGACAGGCAATGATGAACCGGCATTTGCGCCTGTTTCGGCGGCGCTGACGGCAGCGGGCATGGCGCACATAAGTACCGCCGAAAGAATAAGAACCGTAAGGGAATAGATTGACTTTTTCATGGATGCCTCCTGTAAGTGTTTTTGAACGCGAAAACGCCGGGAAAACTTCTCCCGGCGTCCTTGTGTTCAGCTTTATTAAGTTTTGTGTGTAGCTTTTGTTTAGTAGCCCGTTTTCGGGAGACGGCCAGTTTTTGAATAAACGCTCGTCACCCAGGTTGAATTCGATATTACAAACTCTCCCGAATACACACCGCCTACGTCGCATTTATTAGCGAATTGGTATCCGTTCGGAAGCCCGCCGAGGACGGTCATATAGACCTGCGGCTGTTCTACGCAGCTAAACCCTGCCTTAACATTGCCAAAGATAAAGGACAGCGACGTTACAAACTCGTCGGCTCCCAGACCCAGGCTGGCGTTGGAACAGTCAACGGCGTTGTTCATGGTGGTTGACAGATTGTCGGCGGCAATTACCGTATCGCCTTTGTTCGTGACGGCGAGAATCTTATATTTAAGGGCTTGGTTGTAAGTCCCCGTAATGATCCTCGTAACCCGTGCCGCGTCAACGGGTATAATCTCACGCCAGAAGAAATCCGTCAACGGAACGGTGGACGTGTTCTGTACGGCTTTGATGTCGTACCGTATCGTGTCGCCCGCGATAGCTTCGTTATTGCCGGTTTTTTTGATATACACGCCCGT
>JAISVU010000394.1 GCA_031271375.1 Clostridiales bacterium
GGGATGGAGATCCTTGAGCCTCCGCCGCCCGCAAGACCTTCCCTTCTGGCTGAAGGAGAAGTTCTCCCCTTATTCCCACGCCTATTTCTCCGAAAACCTTGCTAACCAAATAAAGGCGCGTTTTTTCTATCAAACCCGGAATTACCCGCCGCTCTTGGCTTACATCAGCGACATGAAACGGCGGGAATCCATTATTTACGGGCGCGTGGAGATGCTGGCGATGGAAGCCTGCGCCTTTTATCAAATGAAGGAAAGGGCGGCGGCCCTTGACGCTTTGCGGGCCGCTTATATTGCGGCTTCCTCCAACGGCATCATAGCGCCCTTCGCGGAACTTGGAAAGGATATGAGGACCCTTGCCCAGGCAGCTCTGGGAGACGGATTGGAAGGCGTTCCCGCAGACTGGCTTGAGACTGTGAGGCGGCTTTCCGCTTCCTTTGCCAAGTATCAATCCTTAATGATATCCGAATATGAGAAGGAGCAGGGGCAGAAGCCTAAAGTTTCCCTGTCGGAGAGGGAACGGGGCATCCTCCGCGATCTTTATATAGGGCTCTCAAGAGCGGAAATCGCGGTTAAGGAGTCCCTGTCCGTAAACACCGTCAACTCGGCTGTGAACAGTATATTCAGCAAGCTGGGGGCGCGCGGGATCGTCGACGCGGTGCGGATAGCGGCGGAGGAAAAGCTGGTGCCGCCTTCTAAATAATATTGGCAGGAACCGGCCCCATCGATGTAATCCTAATCCCGCCGCCCCGGACGTTCATGTATTTTGGCGTATGCAACTTAACCGCCAGCTCCGCGCCGGAATCCGCCGGTGTCTCCCAGTCAAGTATATCGCGAAGGGATATATTGTCGGTTTTCGGCCCGTATGAATAGCGCCTTGAGGATATACAGCCCGATTCCCCTGTGAGCAAGATTTCAAAGGACGCCGGGCCGGAGCTTCCGTTGCGCGCGTTCAGGCTGACGTCAATTCTGAACCTGCCGCCCATAGGGAGCAGGATTGCCGACTCGCCGTTTTTGCTTCTCAGCTTTATCATCGGGTCGCGGCGGCTGCCCGCGATGAGGAACAGGGCGGCAGCGGCGTCCCATCTGTATCCCGGCAGCACCGTGAACTCCGATATGGTCATGGGCTTCGCGACGTCGAGCTTGAGTTTGCCGGGCTTAGAGGCGCGGGGCCTGTCGGCGCAGGCTATGTCTTGACGGGGGTTGACTTGGCAGGATTTATCTTGGCAGGGTTTGTCTTGACACGGCCCGGCTTGGCAAGGCTCATCGGGCTGCGGTTCCGCCTGGCATGTCTTCTGAGCGCAAGACGGAAGGCGCTTTAAGGCTTTATTCAGCTTATTTAACAGAATAAACTGCAGGTCGGTTATCTGCTCAAGCATCGCGGTAACGCTGTCGTTTATATCAATCAGCGCGCGCATATCCGGCTCGGACTTCGCTCCGAGCTTTTTCGCGTGTTCAATCGCGTATTGAATCTTCTCGCCCTCCGCGTTAATAATGTGGCTGAGGGCGGTTTCCTCCATGGCGATTGAAGTAATGACCGCCGCTACCGCCTCATCCCGGCAGGGTATCGAGGCGGGTTCCGGTAAAACGGGCAGTGACATTGACGCACATCCTTTCTTTTGAGATGAGAGCGGGGCGGTAAAACCATCCGCTCCCGTCTCTCAAATGTTTCCCCAAGCGTCTCAGCTGGCGCGTAAAATAAACGCAACTTATGCGGCCGGATACTATTTAACCTTCGCGGTCATATATCTTTATCAATAGAACGGGAGGAATCTAAAGCCATGAACAATGATATTAAGGACACGGCGGTTTCAAGCCCTCACAGTTTTATAAGCTCGGGCGGCCTTAAAGTAACGACAGAATATAAAGGGGATAAATCGGTTGAGGACGCGCTTCTTGATTACCTCGTTAAATACGGTTTGCGTGAGGAACATGATACTTATAGTTGATGATAACCCTGTCAGCATTACGGCGGCGCGAGGCCTCTTCAAGTCCCTCGGCATAAGCGCCGACACGGCTGAAAGCGGCGAAGAGGCTCTGCGCAAGCTGCGGTCCCAGGTATATGATTTGGTTTTAATGGACTATATGATGCCGGGGATGGACGGCATTGAGACTGTGATAAGGCTGAGGCAAACAGAAGGCGAATACTTTCAGAAAGTCCCGGTCATTGCACTGACATCGGCGGACGAGGCGGACGCCGTACTTCAAACCGGAATGAACGGTTATATAACGAAGCCTTTAACCAAGCCAAAGATTAAAGAGATTATGGAAACCTGGCTCCCGAATGCCCTGATAGCGGGAGACGTCCGCGAACCGGCCGCCGGGAATGAAGGCCTGCCTGTGCTTGAGGGGATAGACAGCGCGGAAGGTTTACGAAACTCTGGATCAAAAGAACTGTTTATCAGGCTTCTTGGCGATTTTTATAAGCTGATAGATATTAAGGCCGACAAGGCTGAAAGGGCCTTGTCCGCCGGGGACATGCGCGATTTGACCGTTGAGGTTCACGCGCTGAAGAACGCGGCGCGGATTATCGGGGCATCCGCGCTGTCGGACAGCTTCGCTATGCTTGAACGTTTAAGCGAAGAAGGGGATACGGCCGCCGTTAAGCGGGAGTTGCCCGCCGCTCTTTTACGCTACAGGGGTTTTAAACCCGTGTTGAAGCGCTTCGCCGAGGCGCGGGGTCACAAGAGGCGGGCTTCCGTTGATGAAATTGCCGCGCTGCTGGAAAAGGTCATATCCTCGCTGGACAGCTTTAACCTGGACGGCGCCGACGGAGCACTAAGGGCATTGGACGGGATGATTATTCCGGAAAACTGCGCCGATAGAATGGAACGGCTAAAGGCGCATGTCGCCGATGTCGCGGCGGAGGAGGCGGCGGAAATCGCGGAAGCCATTATCCGCGAGATTAAAACAAAAATGACTATCCAATTGCCTCATAATAGCTAAATATGTTAAGTTCTTCTCCTGACCTCTTTTCTCCGTGTCTCTGTGCCTCTGTGTGAAATAACAAAAAATCGCATGGAAGAGACTAAAAACAGCGGCACACTGGACTCTCCTGCAAGCCGGATGTTTTTTTTCACACGGAGGCACAGAGGCACAGAGAGAAAAAATAGTATAGGGATTATGAGCCGTCTGGATAACCATAAAAACAAATGACGGAAAGGGATGCGGCAATGCAGAACGTTATGATCGTTACTGAAGTTAAATCATTTTTCCCTCTTTCTATAAAGGAAAAACTTCTAAACCTAAACTATACCATCCATATCGTATCCGCAGACACCGACGCAATAAACGGAGTCGCCGCGCCCCTCAGCGCCGTAATTATCTACGCGGACGACAAGCTGGTAAGGGAGTCGCTGTCCCTTAACTTCCTGAAGGACAGGGCTATCGCGGAGGATGTCCCGATATTCGTAATAGGCGAGCTTGACGAGCTTAAATCCATCAAAAACGTTATCCCTAAGGAACATATACACAAGGAGTTCCTTCGCCCGGTTTCGATTAACGACCTGGCCGAAACCGTACACACATCCATCAGGCAGTTCAGCCAGGACATCCGCAAGAAGATACTGGTGGTTGACGATTCCGGGGCGGCGCTAAGGAGCGCCAAAGAGTGGCTTGAGGGCAAGTATAGCGTATACCTGGCCAATTCCGGTACAATAGCGATAAAGTATCTTACGCTCAACCGGCCTGACTTGGTTCTGCTGGACTATGAAATGCCCGTGGTTGACGGCAGGCGGTTTATTGAAATGATAAGATCCGAGCCAGAGTTCGCGGACGTCCCGGTTATCTTCCTCACCGGAAAGGAAGACAAGGAGCGTTTTATGATGGTGCAGGCTTTCAAACCCGACGGGTACTTGCTGAAAACCATGCCCCCCGGCCAGATTATCAAGGCCGTCGATGATTTCTTCCTAAAGAAGAAGTGGAACCTATGATGGGAGAGGATGAAATGACAGGCCAAAAAAGGCAGGTTATCATGCTGGT
>JAISVU010000408.1 GCA_031271375.1 Clostridiales bacterium
CCGCCAGCAACCCCAGCGCCGCCGCCCAGTCCAGCGGATCCGATAGATACACGGCCCACACCCCGATTACCGGCGTCAGCGCCACTGCCGACAGGACGCGCACGGCGGACTCGACGAACCCGGACAGCATGGGGACGAAGGCGTTGCCCATCCCCTGCAGGGCCGAGCGGTACAGGAACAGCATAAATAAAACCGGCTGGCCCAGGACGAGGGTTCTCAGCTGCGCGGTTCCGGCGTCCAGCACGGCTTTCACGCGCTCGGGCTCCCCGTCAATCATCAGGGCCAGAATCAACCGGCCCAGGGGCAGGGTTATCGCGATGATCACGCCCGCCGAAACCATCATCATACGGAACCCGGCGGCGACGCCCTGCTTAATCCTCTCGTAATCCGGCACGCCGAAGTTCTGCGCCACGAATGTCGCGACAGCGGCCTCAACCGCGCCTGCCGCGCATGTCAGAAGGCTGTACATACGCTTTGCCGCGGCCACTCCCGCCACGAACTCGGCGCCGTTCAGGTTCACGTAACGCTGAACCACCAAACCGCCTGCTTCGATAACGGCGTTACGGAACCCCGCCGGCAAGCCAAGCCGCAGCAGCGCCTTTGCGTAACCCCCGTCCCAGCGCAGTACTGTGTCTGTAAACATCCCTGTTTTCTGTAACGCTATATAGCAAAAGACACAGGCAAACCCCTGCGCGAGCAGCGTCGCGATTGCTACTCCGGCCACGCCCAAAGGATACGCAAGGGCGATATCCAGCGCGATGTTCAGGACGCTTGCGAGAATCATTGCCCTAAGGGGCGTCTTGCTGTCGCCCAGGCCGCGCAGTACGCCGCCAAGAAGGTTATACGCGAAGGTAACGGGCATCCCGCCCAGTAATATACGAAGATATACAGCGGCGTCTTCTTGCAGCTCCGGCGGCGTTTCCATAAGCCGCAGAACCGCGCCGCCACCAAGAACCCCGGCGCCGCCTATGACAATCCCCAATGCCGCGGCCAATATAACCGCTGTAGGAAATGCCTTGCGCAGGCCCTCTTTGTCTCCCGCGCCCATGCGCTGGGCAAAGACCGTACTGAATCCCTGGGTTACGCCGATTACGGAGCTGAGAACCAGCCAATGCAGGCTCGACGTCGCGCCAACAGCCCCTAAGGCCGTCACTCCCAGCACCCGGCCCACCACAGCCGCATCAGCCAATGTATAAACCAGCTGTAGGACATTAGTAAATAACAAAGGAAGGGAAAACCGGAGCATCAGGCTCATCGGTTTCCCCTTTGTCATATCCGTCACCTTTGGCACTATTTGTTTAGCTTCTCGTCAAGCATTGCCTGGAGCTCCTCGGCGGTAACGCCTCCAGGCCCCATCATAAGGAACGACCGCAGGTTCATCTCCAGCAGCATCTTCATAAACATGAAATCCAGCGAGCCGGGCTCGGCGTTCTTCGCTTTGTCCGACATCTGCGGCATCCGTGAGAAAATCTCGTTTACGAAGGCTTCGCCGCCGTTCATCCTCAATAAATCACGGACAGGGGTGTTAATATCCGCTTTCATCGGGATTTTAACATCGGACGACACGTTTATCTCGCCTTCCAGCGGGATGTCCCTGGACGATCGTCCGATCATCACTCTATATGCCCCGGTAAGCACATGCCAGTCATGGATTTTCGCGCTGAAGTATGCGAAAGCCGATTTGTCCAGCTCGAACGTAACGGTCTTCGTCTCGCCGGGTTTCAACTCAACCTTCTCGAAACCCTTCAATTCCTTTGGAGCGCGGATAACCCGGTCGTCTTTATCCTTCGCGCCGGTATACAGCTGCACAATCTCCTTGCCCGCCATTTGCCCGGTGTTTGTCACGTCAACGGAGACATTGAGCTTTTCCGTATCCTTTATCTCAGCCGCTCCCAGCCGCAGGTTGGAATACTCAAACGTCGTGTAACTCAGCCCATGCCCGAATGGGAATAATACCTCGGCTTCCTTCGCATCATAATAGCGATAACCGACGAAAATGCCCTCGCGGTACTCATTGGTATCGCATTCGCCCAAATAGTAGAGGTACGACGGGTTGTCGCTGAGTTTTTTCGGGAAACTTTCGGCCAGCTTTCCGCAGGGGTTCGCCGCGCCGAACAGAATGTCGCAGACAGCTCCGCCGCCCGCCTGGCCGCCCAGGTATCCTTCCAGAATAGCCGGGACAGCTTCGGCCCAGGGCATCTCCACAGGCGCGCCGTTGTGCAGTACAACGACTAGATTTGGGTTTGCCGCCGTAACGGCTTCAATCAGTTTAATCTGTCCCGGCGGCAGCCGCATATGGCCGCGGTCAAAGCCCTCGGATTCATATGCCGGGGGAAGCCCGACGAATAACACGCAGACATCGGCCTTTTTCGCTGCCGCCACGGCTTCCGCTTCCAACGCGGGGTCGGCGTCCTCGCAAGCTCCGGCGATATATCCCTTCGCGTAATCTACTTTACAGTAGCTGACCGCCGCTTCAAGGGCGGATGTCAGCTTTATCGGGTTGACCTGGGAGCTTCCCGCGCCCTGATAACGTGGCTTCTCGGCGAACTCGCCGATGAAAGCGATCCTCGCGTCCTTCTTTAACGGCAGCAGCCCGTCGTTTTTCAGCAGCACTATTGACTCTGCGGCTATCCTGCGGGCCAGCGCGTCATGCTTCTCTTTGTCATATTCCTTCTTTTCCTTTATTACGACGCGCTCAACCAGGCGCAGAAGCCGCTCCACTGCTTGGTCAAGCACTGATTCGGGCAGCTCGCCGTTCTTTACGGCCTCGGCGATCTTCTTGTCGTTGATATACCCGCCCCAGGCAGGCATCTCCAGCTCAAGCCCGGCTTCCAGGGCCATAATGCGGTCATTCACCGCGCCCCAGTCGCTGACTACGACGCCGTCGAAGCCCCATTCGTCGCGGAGGATGCGGGTAAGCAGTTCCTTGTTCTCCGAGGCGTATGTACCGTTGAGCCGGTTGTACGAGCACATCACCGTCGTCGGCTTGGCGGCTGTGACGGCCTTTTTGAAGGCGGGGAGATAGATTTCGTACAGCGTCCGCTCATCTATAATAGAATCGCTGGAAAACCGGCGGGTTTCCTGGTTGTTCGCGGCAAAATGCTTCAAGCTCGTTCCGATGCCTTTAGACTGGACGCCGTTAATATGCGCCGCCGCCATCTCGCCGCTCAGGTACGGGTCTTCGGAAAAATACTCAAAGTTGCGCCCGCAGAGCGGCGAACGCTTGATGTTCACCCCAGGCCCCAGGACGATGCTTACGCCCTCGGCTATGGCCTCTTCACCCAGGGCCTCGCCCATCTCCCGCAGCAGTTCCCGGTCAAAGGAGCAG
>JAISVU010000031.1 GCA_031271375.1 Clostridiales bacterium
ATGCGCTGGATCGTCTCCTGCATCTTCATCTGCGCGTCCTCCGGCATACGGTAGAGCTTGCTCTGGAGCCCCTCCCGCACCATGTCCTGCATTGTGCGGCCGAAGACGTTCATCTCCCAAATCTTGGAGGGGTCTTCCTCCATCTCCTTCGCGAAATAGTTGATGAGGTCCTGGCTCTGCTTTTCGGTGCCTACGATGGGGGACACCTCGGTCTCGATATCGGCCTTGATCATGTGTATGCTGGGCGCTGAGGCGCGGATTTTAACGCCGTAGCGTGAACCGTGCTTGACGATCTTGGGCTCGTCAACCTTCATCTCCTCCAGCAGCGGCGTCACTATGCCGTAGCCCTTGCGGTTTACGGATTCCAGCGCGCTGCGCACCTTGTCGTAGGCGGTTTTCGCCTCGGCAAGAACCTTTATTGTGGAAATGAGCTTCCACTCACCGTCGATATCCATGCCCGTCGTCTCGGAAAGAACCTTGTAAAACAGGTTTTCCGGGGTGTGGACGGCTACTTCGGCGCTGCCGTCGCCCAGCAGGATTTTATCGATGTAAGCCTTCTTAATATGTTCGTTATCCTCAAGGTTCTTGATGACATCCTTGATGTGGCGCAGGCGGCTGAGAATCTTCGCTCCTTCCCGGATCGAACGCACTATACTCTGTTTTATCCAGTGCGTCATTGGCAGGGTCTCAATCCATTTGGGCAGCTGGAGCTTCAGCTCCTTGACCGGGAACTCATACAGGGCCTTTTCCATAATGCCGCTGATCTCTTCCATCTTCATTTGGGCGCAGTTCACCGCGATGACCGGCACAGCGTATTTCTCCGAGAGCTGCGAACGCAAATCCTCTGTCTCGGGTGTGTAGGGGCGGATGCTGTTTAAAAGCATTACGAAAGGCTTATTAATGGCTTTCAGTTCGCCGATGACGCGTTCCTCGGCGAATATGTAGTCCTCCCTGGGTATTTCCGTTATGGAGCCGTCGGTGGTGACAACCACGCCGATAGTGGAATGATCCGTGATTACCTTGCGCGTTCCGATCTCGGCGGCTTCGGCAAAGGGAATCGTTTCGGCGTGCCAGGGGGTGTTTACCATGCGCGGGTTTTCGCCCGCCAGATGGCCGTTGGCGCTGTCGACTAGGTACCCAACGCAGTCAATCATCCTCACCTTGAACTGGGTGGCGTCGTCCAGGCTGACGGTGACGGCCTCGGCAGGGACAAACTTGGGTTCCGTGGTCATAATCGTGCGGCCCGCGGCGCTCTGGGGCAGCTCGTCTTTCGCACGCTCCCTGCTATAGCTGTTTTCAATGTTCGGCAGCACAAGCAAATCCATAAAACGCTTGATAAACGTGGATTTCCCTGTCCTAACCGGCCCGACCACCCCGATGTAAATGTCACCATTTGTACGTTCGGCGATATCTCGATAAATTCCGTATTCGGACATTTCGTTACTCCCCTCATTCATTCTTATTCCATTATACGAATATGCCCAACCTTTTATAACCAGGGGAGACAAGAAATGTTGCCTGCGCCGGAGGCTTCTGCCTTCGCGTACGAACGGTGGAACATGTTCGATGTCATCATAATAGTATATAGGGTGTTCGCAATACTATATGTACTATAACATGAGATAATCGAAGGGAGTACGCTATGAACGGCGGAATATCAGTGCAGGAAAACCGGGAGGCAATCGAATATATCCTAAATAATCTCGAAATCCACCGGATAATGGATGTTGGGGCGGGTATCGGATATTATGGCCGGGTCATTGACAACCGGGCTTTGGTTGACGCGATAGAGATATGGGAGCCTGCCGCCGACTATTTAAAAACGACCGGATGGTACGATAATGTGCTGTGCGGCGATATAACAGATATGGCGGAACCAATCAGCGGCTACGATATGGTTATTTTTGGGGATGTCTTGGAACATCTGCCGCTGGATAAAGCCGTGGAGGCGTTTACATCCGCAATAGAACATAACGATCATGTGTTCATAAGCATACCGAACGGCGAATACCCGCAGGAGGCGCTCTATGGCAACGAGCATGAACGCCATTTAATCTTGAACCCGGAGCGCGACTTGATACCGCTGCTACCGCCGCCGCTCAAGACGTTCGTTTACGGTATAACGACGACCTATTTATGGTAAAGTTATTTTATAAATAATTTTTCTGTTGCGTTATCAGGCTCTTTGAGGTAGAATAGAGAAGCGGAGGTTGGTTTTGGATGGTGTCCATTCCGAACCGGCTAAAGCATACCCTTAATACAATCAGAAAGGAGATGGTTAAGGTAATGAAGAGTATAGGGTGGTTTTTGTTCTAACCTAAAAAGAACAGGGCGGGGCTGTTGCCCCGCCGCTTTAATGTTTCTTGGATTTGTAACCTGTTTGCAACATAACTGTAACCTAACGGAAACATATCGGCTATTCGCGGAAAGGAGGTGTGAAAATGGGAATCGAGTTCAATAGAGTGTTAGATAATGACTGCCAACAGCGCTTTATTAAGGAGGTTTTCATTTTTGAACTACAAAAACGGGAAGGATGTACTCCCTCCTGAGCTTTTAACAGAGGTCCAGAAACACCTGTGCGGCGAGATGCTGTACATACCAAAGAGAGACGAAATGAGGGCTTCCTGGGGGCAGTTAAGCGGGTTAAGGGAACAGGTCTATACGCGTAATGTTCAAATCGTTAACCTCTATGACAACGGCGCCACAGTAACCGAGCTTATAAGGGACTTCTGCTTATCGGAGGCAAGCATCCGCAAGATTATTTATAATCATAGATCAAAGCTCAAAGTAAAGGCATAAACGAGAGTGACGAAGCCCGCCCGAAAGGGCGGGCTTTAATACAGAATACAGAGGAGGAAAGATGATGACTTGGTCATTGAAGGAACTTTACACGTCCTTTGACAGCGCGGAATTCAAGGCGGATATGGAAGGCCTGGAGAAGGAAATACGGCGGTTCACGGCTTGGGCGAAGGAGAATTTCGCTTCCAGGGACAGGGAAACCGAAATGATTGAGGAAGCGCTGCGGATATTGCAGGGGATGGAGCGGTTTTATAAGCTCCAGAGCTTCGCGAACCTCAGTCTCAGCGCGAACTCCGAGGACGCGGACGCGATGAAGAGCCTGGACAAGCTCCAGCGTATGCTTGCCGAGCTGTCCGAGCCGAACTTCCTGTTCGACGAGTATGTATCCGATACGGCGGACCTTGACGCCTGCGCAAAGGCTTCGCCGCTTATAGCGGGGCATATCTTTGTGCTGAAAGAGACGAAAGAAAAGAGCCGTTACCGGCTCTCCGAAAAGGAAGAAGCCCTGCTTGCCAAGCTCAGGATTACCGGCTCCGCCGCCTGGGCCAAGATGAAGGAGCAGCTGGTATCGACGTTAAACATTGACGTTTCTATTGACGGAGCTGTTAAAACAATGTCTCTCAGCGCGGTGCGAAACCTGGCGAGGGACGAACGGGCCGCAGTGCGGGAAGCCGCTTATCACGCGGAGCTTGACGGGTATAAGAATGTAGAAAAGGCGACAGCCGCCGCGCTTAACGCGATAAAGGGCGAGGCTATCACCACAGCGCGACTGCGCGGTTACGCTTCCCCCCTTGAGATGACGGTGTTGAACTCGCGCATGGATATGGCTACGCTTGAAGCTATGCTGGGGGTTATGCGGGATTATCTGCCGATGTTCCATACATATTATAAAAAGAAGGCAAAGCTTCTTGGATATGAAGGCGGCTTGCCTTGGCACGGGATAATGGCCCCTGTGGGCAGCGCTTCCACGCGGTTCACTATTGAGGAAGCTAGAGATTTTATCGTAACGCATTTCAATACGTTCAGTGAAAAGCTGGGATCATTTGCGCGGATGGCCTTCGATAAACGCTGGATCGACGTGTACCCGAGGAACGGTAAGCGTGGCGGCGCCTTCTGCGCGACGGTGCCGGAGCTGAGGGAAAGCCGGATTTTGACGAACTTCGACGGCACGCTGGACGCGACACTGACACTTGCCCACGAACTGGGCCACGCCTATCACGGTTATTGCCTGAAGAACGCTTCGCTGCTCAATAAACGTTATCCGATGCCGCTGGCTGAGACCGCCTCCACATTCTGCGAGACGCTGGTATCCCGCGCCGCCTTAAAGGCGGCGGACAAAGACGGTGCCCTGGCAATCCGAGAGAATGACCTTGCCGGGAACGCGCAGGTCATTGTGGATATATATTCCCGTTTCCTCTTTGAGGACGAGCTGTTCCGCCGCAGGGAAAAGGGTCCGCTGACAGCGGACGAGTTGAACGCCCTTATGACCGAATGCCAGAAAGAGGCCTACGGCGACGGGCTGGACCATAACGTCCTCAACCCGGGCATGTGGATCAATAAGTCCCATTACTACAACGCCGAGAACAACTATTATAACTTCCCATACGCATATGGGCAGCTCTTCGCGCTGGGCCTGTACGCGCAGTATTTGGAAGAAGGATCGGCCTTCCCGGCGAAATACGACGCAATGCTGGCCGAGACAGGCAGGAACGACGCCGCCGCGGTGGGGCGCATGATGGGCATCGACGTGACCTCGAAGGATTTCTGGGCGTCGTCAATGGAAATTATAAAGAGGGAGATAGAGGCGTTATAGTAAAAAGATACCGTTGGATTTTCTCTGTCTCTCTGTGTCTCTGTGTGCAAGAAAAAAGCCGAATTACACTTTAAAAACCTTTACACACAGAGGCACGGAGGCACAGAGCGTTTGAGGTACAGCAGCCATTAATATGAACCGATTGTAATAAAAAGCCTAGTAAAATATTGACTTAATTGATACGTATTGTTTTGGAGGCCGAAATATCCATTACATCCCCAAAATTCCCGGCGTTTTTTACGGTAGCAACTACCTCAACATCAACGCCGCGTGTAGTCGGGATTAAATAGTCGCCTTTAATATATGCACTGACGGGTAAGTAAGCGCTAATATAACCGTCAGGAGTTCCAGGTTCTGCAACGCTCCACTCAACTGTCATACCGGGTGTACATTTCTGAGGATTAATGGTAGCGCTTAATGGTATGGTACTCACTAGGTAATAACTGGACGCCATATTTATTGTTATATCTGTTGAGGTAAGGCCTGTGCCTGTGAATGATGTGGGTACATACCTTGCGGGTGTGGGATAATATCCCACACCCCAGTTACCTGAAAAGTAAAACCGCATATCCGCAGATGGTATGGGTAATGAACTCCCTTTAGGCCCCATAAACGCAAGATATACCTTATCAACTACTCCATTCGTCATCAGGAAAGACCTAAGCCCAGGGCCGTAAAGCTCATCATCGGTAACGTTATATATCTGGCTTCCGGGTTCGGCAATAAAGTGGACAACTGCATAATCATCCGGGGCAAAATACCCTCGAATAGTCCTGTTTTCCGTTGCACGGAACTGATACGTATAATTCCGGCTTGCTAGTATATCATTCTCATACCAGCCGTAAAAAATATATCCGGCATATGAATCGGCGTCAAGTTCCACTAGCTCGCCTCCGTAATAATTCGTACCGTTCGTTATACTTACACTGCCATAGCTCGATTGGTCAGGGAAAGTAGAAACGGTGATCGTTTACTGTGTACCGCCGCCTCCAGTCCATTTGAATCGAGCCGTTATGCCCATGCTTGAATTTGCGGCAAAGAAAGTTGAGGCGGATGAACTGAAAAATGTTTTGTTGCCGATATACCAGCCGATAAATTCATAGCCCTCGCTCGGTGTAGCTTGGATCCACACTGTTTCGCCTTTTTTGTAGTATGTTACACCCCCATTACGGTCGAGGTTTGTTGTGCCGCCATACTGGGGATTTGAGTCAGTCCAAAAATAGACATAGTCGTCCCCCATTTCATCATCATATTGTGCCGTTATATCCCTGTCATTGTTTGCCGTGATGTTACAAGTATTCGACGAGCTTATTCTATAGCCGTTCTCATACCACCCCTGGAAATAATACGTTATTCCCGCGTATGCGAATGTATCACTAGCGCGCAGAGTTACATTCGTCCCTCTTGGATAATAATTCGTTCCTGTCTGCCAGTTCGCGGTTACATTAGCGCCGGTATAATTAGGATACGCATGCGTCGTGATCCTGACGTTGGCGATTGGAGTTGGCGTTGCGCTTA
>JAISVU010000036.1 GCA_031271375.1 Clostridiales bacterium
CGATTTTGGCGGTTACTATTTCATGTCTTTTGTCAAGTGCTTTTTACAATTTCCTCCCTGCTTTTTATCACTGTTCACCGCTTTGCCCTGGTAGCCTTAAGTTGACAGCAGTGAATCCAGAATAAAAGACCAGCACAACTCCAGCTCACCGCAGCGAATCATTTCCTGTATTTGAAGTTTAGCGTCAGTTTCCAGACGTATAGTAACGGATGTCTGCTCGTCAAAGGGCCGGTTATAACAGCAATTATCGAGATATATACGCATACGACACCCCCGTTGCTGATATTTTATCTTTATTTACCGATAAGTTCAATACCTAACATACAATTTCATGTTATAATTATACCATGAACAAGGAGGCCCCATATGGCGGACAGCAAACGCAAAGAGCAAATACTGGATTTCATGCGGGACAAGACGTTTGTCACTGTGGATCAGCTGCGCGATTACCTGTTTGTGAGCGGCGCGACGGTGCGCAGGGATCTGGAAGAGCTTCAAAACAGCAGGCAGATACGCCGCACCCGCGGCGGCGCCGTCCTGGTGGAGGGTATCGCTAACGACGCCCCGCTCGCAATACGCGAAAGCAGGAACGAAACCCAGAAGATGATTATTGCGGGCCAGGCTTGCCGCCTGATAAAGAACGGCATGACGCTGTTCTTGGACTCTTCAAGCACTGTTTTTATCTTGGCGAGGAGCCTGGACCAGTTCACAAACCTGCATGTTATCACAAACAGCCTTAAAACCGCGCTGTTCCTTTCCGATAGAAAGGATATACAGGTAATGTGTACGGGCGGCACGCTGCGCCCCGGCTCAAAATCCCTGGTGGGCCAGGCGGCGGTGGAGTATGTGAGCCGCTTCAACGCCGACGCCGCGTTTATGTCCGCACGCGGGTTCAGCGCGGAAAACGGCGCGAGCGAAGCCAGCGAGGATGAATGCGGCGTCAAGCGCGCCTTTATCAAAAACAGCAGGCAAAGGTATTTATTATGCGACGCCTCCAAGATGAATGTTGACTATTTATGCCGGATTGCCGCGCTTTCCCAGTACGACAGGGTTATAACCGAAGACAGGCAGTTAAACGAACGGTTCCGGAGCACAACTGCCATCACACAGTGAGTGAACCGCATTAAAAACTCATTGATATTTTAAGGCTATAAGGTTATAATACGATTTAACAGCATTGTCAACTTTCCATATTCTCACGGAAAACAAGGCCGCAAGGCGCTGTCTCCGCGCTGTACATCGTCATATACTCCGTTATGCGTTTCATATTTGAGTTTTATAGAGGCGACCTGGTACGCGGGGTTATTTGCTGCTTGAAGCCTTGCGTAGGGGCGGCTATTAGCCGCCCGTTCTGTTAAGTTGACGACATTGGTTAATAATCCGGTGGCATTCCACATCAAAATGATATATAATTAACGGGACAAACCAATCCAAACTGGGAGGTGTTTCTTTGAACGCCGAAATGTCAGCGTTTCTTAAATTAAAAAAGCCTGCGGTGAAAGCCCTAGCCGACGCGCTGGGCAAGGACTTCGCCTACGCGTCGGTACTGGGGACGGATGTGACGGGCAAGACCTACAGCGTCCGCGACAAGGCGGCCTCGGCCGCCGACTGTTCCTGGGCCGAGCGCGGGTTCGTCGCCCGCGTTTATAATGACGGCGCGTATTTCGAGTATTCATTTAACGAAATATCGGAAGACGCGGTTCCTGAGCTGGCGCGGAAGATAAAATCGGCCGCCGGGGCGGCGGCGGGAAGCGGGGCAAAAGCCGTAAAATACCCGCTGATAACGGAAGAAGCCATTGTAAAGAGTTTCCTCGGCGAGGTAAAAATACCGCCGGGTGCCCTTACATCTGGCGAAAAGATCGCGCGCCTCAAAGCCCTGAACGCCAAAGCCCACGAATTCTCTGATATGATTGCGGACTTCATCACCGTGGCGACGGCTACCCATGTGTCGAAGATTTTTATATCCGGCAAAAAGGATTTGGAGCAGAGCTATATATGGTCTGAGGCGTACATGGTCGCTGCGGTGCGTCGGGATAATCTCGTTAAAACATCCAGCGCGGGCTTTTCGGGGATGAAGGGCCTGGAGATACTGGACGAAATGGAAGCCGAGATAGAGAAGACGCTGAAAAATGCGACAGCCCTGTTAGACGCCGGGCCGATGCCTCCAGGGGAATACGAGGTCGTATGCGGCCCTCAAGCCGTCGGAATCATAGCCCATGAAGCCTTCGGACACGGCGTCGAGATGGACATGTTCGTAAAGAACCGCGCCAAGTCCGTAGAATACCTGGGCAAGCCCGTGGCTTCCGGTATCGTTACGATGCGCGACGGGGCGGCTTCGGCGGTTCATGTTTCGTCGTATATGTTCGACGACGAGGGAACGCTCGGGACGGATACGGTTATTATCGAGAACGGGACGCTCAAGACAGGCATCTCCGATCTGCTGTCCGCACTGAAGCTGGGCACGGTTCCCACCGGCAACGGCAAGCGCGAATCCTTTGAGCATAAGGCCTACAGCCGCATGACCAACACCTTTTTCCAGCCCGGCGGCGATAAGCTGGCGGATATGATCGCCTCCGTCAAGCACGGCTATTTCATCGAGCGCACCGCAAGCGGCATGGAAGACCCCAAAGACTGGGGCATTCAAGTGATGTTCGAATCGGCGGAGGAGATAAAGGACGGCAAGCTCACCGGCAAGATCGTGGCCCCGGTGATTATGACCGGATACGTGCCCGATTTATTAAAGAACATTACAATGACCTCGGACGACTTTGAGCTGGAGGGCGCCGGGGCCTGCGGCAAGGGGTACAAGGAATGGGTCAAGGTGTCCACCGGCGGCCCGTACATCAAAACGAAAGCGAGGCTGGGCTAATGCCGTTAAACGCGCTGCTGTCCGCCGTCAACGAATACGACGGCCTGGAGTACCGGATAAAGGAAGAGAAGATTACCCGCGCCGAGAGCTATTTCATAAAGCAAGAGAGCGACATGAACCGCGCCGCCGACGTAACGCACACATACCTGACGGTGTACAAGGTCTTTGAGGAGAATGGGAAGCGCTTCCGGGGCTCCGCCCAGACCGAGATTCATCCCGGCATGAGCGCAGGCGAAATCAAAGCCGCGATAGACGAGGCGCTGTACGCGGCGGGTTTCGTCCGCAACGAGTATTACCCGCTGGCGGAAAAGGGCGGCGGGACAGCGGCCATGCCCAAGAGCGATATCGAAGCCGCCGGGCTCTATGGGGCGCTGGACAAGCTGCGGGCCGCGCTCTACAGCCAGGACAAACATGAAAAGGGATACCTCAGCTACAGCGAGTTCTTTGTGGCGAAAAAGGACGTGCGCGTGCTGAACTCCAACGGCGTTGATCTATCATACACCGTATATACCGCCGATATAGAGACGGCGGTGAACTGGACGGACGGCAAGGAAATAGAGATAATGACACAGTATGTCACGGCGTCCTGCGACCCCGCGCCGCTGGAGAACCGTATCGCCCGCCTCTTCGATGAGGCCGCGCAGAAGCCCAAAGCGCGGATGACGCCCGCCGTGAAGGACACGAACATTCTCTTGACCGGCGAATGCCTCAAGGAGTTCTTTTCCTATTATTACGCCAACGCCAGCGCGGTAAACGTCTATAACAATATGTCCGCGTTTAAGGTTGGCGACGCGCTGCAAGGCGACGTTTTAGGCGATAAGATCAGCATAGCCCTCGACCCGCTTATGCCCGGCTCGACGCTGTCGAAGCCCTGCGATAACGACGGCTTCGCGCTGGAGGCGTCGGAGTTTATGAAGGACGGGACACTGCTTCGGTACTGGGGAGACCTGCGCCATTCCAGTTACTTGAACATACCGCCCACCGGCCTTATTCAGAATTTCCGCGTGACAGGCGGCACGAAACATATCGCCGAGCTCAAGGCGGAGCCGTATCTCGAGCTGACATCCTTTTCCGGGTTTCAAATGAACCCTATCACGGGCGATTTCGCCAGCGAGATACGGCTTGGCTATTACTTCGACGGCAAAGAAACCGTCGCGGTCACGGGCGGCTCTATCTCGGGCAATATAAAAAACGTCCACGGCAATATGTTTATGTCCGTGGAGCAGGCGCAGTATAACGAATACCTGGGGCCGCAAACGATATGTATACGGAACGCGGCTATCGCGGGGGAAGCAGTCTCCTAATGATATTATGGACGTGATTCTGTGGCCGACACACAAGAGGCGTACAATAAAAAGAAAATGAGCCTTAACGAGGCGCTGGGCTTAATCCGCAGCGGCGACGCGATATTCTCCGGGTTAGGCGCGGCCGAGCCCCAGGAGCTTGTAAGGAACGTACACACTATAAAAGAGCGCGGCGTAAGGGGCTGCGACCTTACGACTTGTCTGCCGTTCGGAGACTGCGAGTACATCACCAACCCGGCGTACGCGGACACGGTTATGAGCAGCGGATGGTTTTATACCGCCGCCCAGCGCGCCTCCGCCAAAGCCGGAGGCCCTCAGATTTCACATGTTCCCGAACGCCTGCACACGGCGGTGACGCGCCGGATGCAGGCGGTGCGCGAGGACAAACGCCGTATGGTTCTCTTCGCCGCCTGCAGCCCAATGGACGCGCACGGCTATTTGAGCCTGTCCCTCAGCGCCGCTTACGAGCGCGAACTGATAAACGAAGGCGCGCTGGTTATCGTTGAGGTCAACCCTAAGCTGCCCAGGACATTCGGGGACGCGGCCGTACACATCAGCGAGATCGACGCGCTGGTGGAGGTGGATTACCCCGCGCCTGCGATACCCGAGGTACCGTTTACCGAAAACGACCGTAAGATCGCGGAGTTCATCGCGGAACGCATTGAGGACGGCTCGACAATACAGCTCGGTATCGGCGGCATTCCCAACGCCCTTGCCAGCGGGTTAAAGGACAAGAAGCATTTGGGCATACACACCGAGATGCTTACGGATAACATGGTAGACCTCGTGGAATGCGGGGTAATAGACAATTCCATGAAGACGCTGTACCGGCACAAAATGGTGAGCGCCTTCGCTATGGGCACGGCGAAGCTCTATAATTATATTAATGACAACCCCTCCGTGCTGATGATGAGCGCGTCGTGGGTGAACGACCCGCATATCGTAGGCCAGAATTACAAGATGCAGTCCATAAACACCGCGATAGA
>JAISVU010000038.1 GCA_031271375.1 Clostridiales bacterium
GCTGATTTGCCTTGCGTAGGCGACTTTGTGCTTCTGCGGCGCAACGACAGCGGCATATCGCGGATAACGGAGCTTCTGCCCCGCCGCTCCAAGTTCTCAAGAGCGGATTTTTCCGGGCACGGTTACGCCCACATAAAAGCTAACCGCGAGCAAATCGTAGCCGTTAATTTCGATTACGTGTTCATCGTAACCTCGCTAAATAAAGACTTCAACATCAAGCGCGTAGAACGCTATTTAATACAAGTCCGGCAAAGCGGCGGCAAACCCGTGGTTATCCTTACCAAATCGGATTTGGCAGGCGATATAGAAGAGCAGCTGGAAGCCTTACGCAACGCGGCTCCCGGCGTGCCGGTTCACGCGGTATCCAGCTTCACAGGGCAGGGGCTTGAGGCGTTGGACGCGTATCTCAAGCCGGGTAAAACCGTCGTGTTCCTGGGCATGTCCGGCGTGGGGAAGTCTTCGCTGCTTAACGCGCTGATGGGGCGTGAGGTTATGATCGTAAAGGCTATCCGCGAGGACGACAGCAGAGGCCGCCACACCACCACGCACAGGCAGCTCTTTATGCTCCCCTCCGGCGCGATGGTTATCGACACGCCGGGTATGCGGGAGCTGGGCTTGTTCGGTTCCGAGGACGCGATAACGGAGGGTTTTTCAGATATCGAGGAACTCATCCCGCTCTGCCGCTTCACCGACTGCCACCATGAAAACGAGCCAGGATGCGCCGTTAGGGCCGCCCTATCCGACGGTTCGTTATCCCCCGGCAGATGGGAGAATTACCTTAGCCAAGTCCGTGAATCGTCCTTCGCGGAGGATAAAAGCGCCTTCCTGCGGGAAAAACGGGAAAGGAACAAGAATATCTCTATGTTTTCCAGGGATATGAAAAAGAAAGGGAGGGTACGCAGATGATACTGATAAATAACAGGCTTACGGTGAGAGACGCCGGGAGCGCCGACGCGGAACTGCTCTGCGGCTGGTGGAACGACGGTAAAGTAATGGCGCACGCGGGTTTCCCGAACGGCCTCGGCACCACCGCCGAAAAGATAAGGGAGAGCCTGGCCGGAGACAGTGACGCGACGGGCCGCCGTCACATCATCGAGCTGGGCAAAACCCCGATAGGCGAGATGAATTACCGCACCAAAGACGGCAAAACCGCTGAGATAGGGATAAAAATCTGCGACTTCACCGAGCAGGAAAAGGGCTACGGCACTGTGCTTCTGTCGATGTTTATCGACGCACTGTTCGTTTATTACGGTTATGAGCGGATAATATGGGACACGAACGTCATGAACGAGCGGGCGCAGCATGTGTATGAAAAGAAGCTGAACGCCCGTAACGCCGGGATTGATGGGGATTATGTCAACTACGAGATACGCAAATGTGACTGGAGTAAGAAACCGCCCTATATCCGGCTGCGCCGGGAGGTTCCTCCCGATTATCATGCGGTCGAGGAACTGACGAGGGACGCCTTTTGGGAATCCTCAGATACCGGGGCGACGGTCAACGAACACCTGCTGACCCATAAACTCAGGCAGAGCGCGGCCTTTATCCCCGAGCTGGATTATGTTGCCGAAATAGACGGCAGGCTTGCGGGGCATATCATCTATTCCAAAGCGATTATTACCGATAAGTACGGCATAAATCACGGAATTATAACCTTCGGGCCGCTGGCTGTAGCTCCGCAATATAAGGGCAGAGGGGCAGGCAGCGCCCTCGCCCGTTTCACTTTAGCCGAAGCGGGGCGTTTGGGTTATCCCGGCATTGCTATATTCGGGCATCCGGATTATTATCCCCGTTTCGGCTTCCGCAGGGCGGGAGATTACGGGCTGGAGACCCGGAACGGCGACGTCTTCGATGCGTTCATGGCGCTGGAGCTTATCCCCGGGGCTTTGATGATTCCGGGCGGACGGTTTTATGAAGACCCGGTTTATGATGAACTGTCCGATGAAGAAACGCTAGCGTTTAACAAGGGCTTCCCGCACAAGGAACCGCTGGCCTTCGCGGGTATAGAGCGGCTGATTGAGCGGCTGGAACCGCTCGCGGCAGAGGCCATAAAATCACTTAACCTGAGGTGTCTTGAGGATATGCGTACTATAACCGAGGAAGCGGCTTCCAAACTGCCCGGGATTGACGGGCGGGCAAGGGATGTTATCCGCGAGGTGATGAAGGCGCACGGAAGGGTGTGGGGCAATACCAATAATAAAAAGCGCTATGACTGAATTTTTATAAGCCGCCTCTCCTTATCCTTCGCGAAGTCATTCGCGCTGAAGGCCAGCAGCGCTTGTGAAGGCGTATAGAATAGCCAGATAAACTTGCTGGCGAGCCTTATGTTGAACAGGGGGAAGTTACGCAGGACGACTGTTATGTCGCCCATCAGGAAGATAATCAGCGAGGCCACGATTAGGATCGCGTTTATCCTGGGGTACTTCCCCTTTTTTATGCACTGGACAATGGAAACGATGTTGGTGATAAGCACCTGGGCGTAAAACACGGCGGCAGATGTCATCAAGTCAACCTTGAGGCTGTAGAACAGAATCAGCGGTATGTAGATGAAAAACGGGAGTATTATCGCGTACTTGGCTTTCTGGTACCGGAAGAAATAGACGCACATCGTCTGGCCGTACAGCATCATGCCGATGACGAACAGCGGGGCAGGGACGAATATCATGTATATATCCGTTATGACGGTGCAGAACATGCCGAGGAGCAGAATAGTCCCGTCCTTGCGGTTAAAGGAGTCCTTCCAGAGAAACGCCGCCGTGATGAAGCTGAGGACGATCGTGGAGTATTTAAGGACATTGGCGTATGCAGGCTTAAAATCAATAAAATCGAAATAAATAATCCCGCCCATTATAATTACGAACATCGCCGCTATTATAATCATAATAATCCGCTTCATTGTATCCCGCCCGATCCATATTAATTGCTTGGGCATATTATACCCCATTAACCGGCGTTTTGCAATTCAAAAAGTGTCGAAAACGGGGTGTAAATCGAGCTATTTTATGGTATCATAGATTACGGAGGTAATCGTTATGCGCTTGGATAAGTTACTCGCCCACGCTGGCTACGGAAGCCGCAAGGACGTTAAAGCCCTGATTAAAAAAGGCCGGGTGAGCCTTAATGGGGAATTGGCAAAGAACCCGGAGGTTCATGTGAACCCGGACACTGACATCGTGCTGGCGGACGGCGAGAAGGCAGAGTACGTAAAGTATGTTTATCTGCTGATGAACAAGCCCGCCGGGGGTATCTCGGCTACCACAGACCCACATGGCCAAGATAAGACTGTTTCCGACCTTGCGTTTGAATTAACCGGCGTCTGGGGCCTTTTTCCTGTAGGCCGGCTGGATAAGGACGCCACGGGGCTATTGATCCTTACCAACGACGGTATCCTGGGCCACAGGGCGACTTCGCCCAAGAAGAACGCCGATAAGGTGTACGCGGTTGAGGTTTCCGGCGAGCTAACCGAACGGGATATCTTGGCCTTCAAAGAACGCATTAAACTCGACGACGGATACCTGTGCAGGGAAGCGTTCTTGGAAATAATGTCATCCGGGCTGGTAAGCCGCGCTTTAGTCACGCTCACAGAGGGTAAGTTTCATCAGGTGAAGCGGATGTTTCAGGCGTTGGGGAAAAGTGTAATTTCTTTAAAGCGGGTATCCTTCTGCGGGATAGAACTGCCAGAGGACTTGCCGGAAGGGGAGTGCCGCCCGCTGACCGAAGTTGAGCTTGGCAAAATCGCGCATTTGCTGGCGGAGGAGTAGAAAATCTAAGCGAAATACTTCTTCATATTCTTCAGCGCGCTCTTCTCCAAACGCGAGACCTGGGCCTGTGAGATGCCTATCTCCGAGGCTACCTCAATTTGCGTCTTGCCCTCGAAAAACCGCAGATCAATAATATGCTTTTCCCGCTCGTTGAGGCGCTTCATCGCCTCCGCAAGCGATATGTTCTCAAGCCAGCTCACATCGGAGTTCTTTTCGTCCGAAACCTGATCCATGACATAGATCGCATCGTTATCGTCATGGAAAACGGGCTCAAACAACGATATGGGGTCTTGTATCGCGTCTAGGGCGAATATAACCTCCTGAGCCGTTACGCCCAACTCCTTTGCTATTTCCTCCATCGTAGGCTCTTTTGAGTTCAGGTTTATCAGCTTTTCCTTCGCCTGAAGCGCTTTATACGCCATATCCCGCAGCGACCGGCTTACACGGATAGCGTTATTGTCGCGCAGATAACGCCTTATTTCACCGATAATCATTGGCATGATTATCTTTAAGCGAAATTGACGTATTTATAAAAGACTTCTATTTTATCATCCGTTATTATTATCTTATCCACGCAGCTTTTCGCGATATTCCGCCGTTCGTGCGGGGTCATATACTCCCAGGACTCTTTTAACGTCGTCAGCGTCTTTTTTACTTGGGTTATTTTATTGGCCAACGTGCTGCGTTCCGCTTCCCGCGCAATCTGCCTTTGGATGTCCGATAGTTCTTTTTTCAATTCCTCTATCGTCTCAAGTAATATTTCGTCCGCGCTTTCGGAGTACAGGACATAAAGCCGCTTCATCCGTTTGGCCGTCTCGGCATACCGATTGTGCAAGTACGCGGCGGCAAGGTCTTGCGTCATACCTTCTTCCGGCGTCCCCTGTTTCAGAGAGAAAGCGAAGAGATCATTAATAATGGCGCCCTCAATCTCAGACGCCCACTGCCTCGCGTTACCGCAGTCAGGGTCCTTAACCAGATGGGGCTTGCTCTTGTCCCGTGAATAGCATACGATCTTGCAGTCGTTCTTCCCCCATTTCTGGTACCTCATCTTAGCCCCGCATTTACCGCAGTAGATAAGGCCGGAAAACAGGTATTGGCTGTCCGAGCTTTTTACTTGCGAACGTTCCCGCATAAAATCCATCGCCCTTTGATAAGTCTCCAGGCTGACAATGGGCTCATGCCGCCCCAGATACTCCTCGCCGTTATAATTTATATAGCCCGCGTTGGACTTCCGCGTAAGAATCTGTATCGCCAGCTTCTCATATTTAAGGCCGGTCATTTGCGCGATCCTCGCGCTGGAATACCCCTGAAGGTACAGCTCGTAAATCCTGCGTACCGTCTCGGCGTCCTTATTCGGAACAAGCACTCCCCGCTCCTTATCGTAATCATAACCGAATGGCACGCGCCCCCCGCCCATCCACAGGCCGGATTTAACCCGTTCCTTCATCCCCATCCGGGTACGTTCCCTGATGTTCTCGCGCTCAAGCTGGGCGAAGGCGGAGAGGATGCCCAGCATAAGCCGCCCCAGCGGGGTTGACGTATCCATACTCTCATTAAGCGAAATGAAGTCCACTCCGTGGGGATTAAACACATCCTCGATTAAATACAGCGTATCCTTCTGGCTGCGGGAAAGCCGATCCAGCTTATAAACCAGCACCGTGCTTACCAAGCCGTTTTTAACGTCGCCGATAAGGCGTTTAAGCTCCGGCCTGTCGATGTTGCTCCCGGTGTACCCGCCGTCGATATAAAATTCATAATCCTTGATATTCTTCGATACGCAGTGGGCCGCGAGCATTTCTTTCTGCGCGTCGATAGAATACCCTTCCTCGCGCTGGGCTTCCGTTGAGACGCGTATATAAATCGCGGCTTTGCCTTTGACTGGCTCCACATCAATACCTCCGGCATGGGATTATGCCATGTCAGGCAATATAAGCTGTTTGAAAATGAGGTCTGGTCATAAGCGCGGCCGCGCGTTTTTGAGGCCTAAGCTCAAGACAAGTTTATTACCGGCCGCCAATCAGTTAGTGATGCTTATAGTCTTTGTCGCGCCGTCCCAAGCCACTGTTAAGCCAAGACCCACGACGATGTAGTCGAGATACACATATGTTCTCTCATTCTCGACGAAGGGGAGAAGCTCCTGCGCAATGTCTAGATGCAAGCCGTTAACGACATATGACGGCGCTCTTAGCGGGATTTCAACCTTATTCCCGTTAAGCTCCCCGTACACCGTGAAGGTATCGCCGTCCCACACATGCCCGTTACTGCTGAACGCCGCGAAAACATCCTCCAGCGGGTAGAACACATATCCGTTTTTCTCCACTGACGGCTGAGTAAATTCAATTTGTACGCCGTTATAAAGAACGGTTATTTGCGGCTTTCTTTCAGCTATATACACTGCCGAGGCTAATTCCCTTCCAGGAACTGCTAAATAATCGCCGCTGGAATAAACGCCGCACGATGCCCCACCATCCGTATTAACGGCGTTCACGAGACCAAGCTCAACGCATATATCCCGTAATTCAACAATAGTAGCCCTTACCAAACCGTACAAAAATGTCCCGTCCTCTTGTTGCCCCATAAAGGCTCTTTGCGCCGACGAACTCAAAAATTGTTCATCCGCTCCTGGAAATGGGGATATGTCTAATGGCAAGCCGTCTTTTATCAACCAAGGATAGCAGTTAAAGGCCGTCACAACCTCGACATTATTACCGGCGTTATCCTGAATGACAATCTTACCGCCAGCGTTTGAGATCGAACTGGGAAGACGGAACAAATGAAACTTATTGTTCGCGTCGAATCCGCAACCCCAGTTCATCCAACTGTCATTGACAACACGGCCTTGTGAGTAAATGCCGCCGATGATTTCCTTATCGTCGTAGGCGTCGAAATAATTAGCCGGAAAAAGAGCGTAATTTATGACGCTACAATCCAACACAGCTGATGAGAATTCTTCAAGTGTCCCAGTCGCTTTGCCCAAGCTGTCCCGCGCGGTCAATCCGTAAATCTCGGTATTGTCCGTCATGCTAAATGTGATAAGGGTGGTTACATCGCCAACTTCGGCCGAGATGATTAAGCTGTTAGACAAGAGCAACGAAGTCGTTACTATCAATAATAGAATGAATTTCCTCATTTTGCCCTCCTTTAATTTGTTATGCTTATGGTCTTTGTAGCGCTGTCCCAAGCTACTGTCAAACCAAGCCCAGCAACGACGTAATCGAGATACACATACGTTCGTTCATTCGCGACGAACGGCGCTAACTCTTGTGTCACGTCCAGTATTTTTCCGTTGATGATATACTCCAACGTTCTGAGTGGTATTTCAACCTTATTGCCATTAAGAGAACCGGAGAATGTATACGTCGCGCCATTCCATTCTTGCGCAGCCCCGAAGCCTGCGAATACATCCTCAAGCGGGTAGAATACATAACCGTGTCGTTCTGTTGGCGGTTGAGTGAAGGTGATTTTATTGCCGTTGAAAAGGACAGTTACTTCACTACTCACATCTTCTGTAACCGAAGGTACAAGAACGGAGGCATCAGCGGCCCCTGGTGTAAACTGTGATGACTGACCCATAGGATACTTTGAGCTTAAACTATCGCCTGCGATGTAGATAACGAGGTGATGATCACCAGCGGAATCAGGAAAATAATTAGGAACCAGACCCAACCCTATAGTTGTCATGTCAGGATTAGTCACAAAACGACGTATATCCTCTTCAAAATTAAGAACTTCCTGGAGTCTTTTCGTTGTCCAGCTATTGGGAAAAGTTATCACATAAATATATTGCGGCGCAACGGAATAAGAACTGAAATCAGGGGAAATATGAGCTTCTACCCAATTTGTGAGATATACCTCCTTGTCTATACCTACAGCCGGTAAATAGTCACTCTTCGCCGGCAACATCAATCCCTCGTTGACCTCTAGCGGACCCAACCCGGCCAACACCCTCATCTCTTGAATAGCATTGAGATAAAACATCTCGTCTTCTGACAATAAGAGTTCCTCGGGTAATGGCAAATGATCCATAGGAGTATACTCCTCAACAATATTTTGCACGTTTGGGCCATGTATGGACTTCCAAGTATTAGCATCCACATAAGCGTTATATTCCGCTTCGGATACCTCGCGGACTTCACTTTGAACGCCCACATAATATTTAGTGAGCGAACCCGCCGTCATGGTTACCCAATCGGCCCCTGACAACAGGGCTTGCGCCATTAGAGTATAATAATTATCGGCGAGAGTCTTTTCATCTGCCGATTGCTTTGCCCCGTTGACCTTACGTTTAATATAATCTTCAAATTCCTCCTGCGTCATCCAATGACCGTCGGTCATTATTTTGCCCTTCTGCACCTCGTAAAACTCCTGGAAAGTAACTTCCTTCTCCTCGACATAATAAGTATAAGTCCCATCAGCGTTTTTCTGCTGTCTGGCGCTAACCCCAGGAATCTCTAACGCCTTTACCATTATCGGCGCAATCCCTACTGCCATTATTACGGCCACCAGTACAGCCGCAATCTTTTTAAACATGGTTTTATCCCCCTTATTTTCGCGCAGACGCGCATTTTTATTGGCCAGGGCTCCGGCCAAGTCCTTTCGGCCTTTTCACTTAACGCCTGTCGAATATCTCCATTCCGGCGTCTTCCCGGCGGATTTTCCGCCGAAAGCGGGATTTTCGACAGGCTCTAAAATCATCGCGTATGTGACTATATCATTTTACCACCAATCGAACGAATTGTCATCATTAAATCCAAATGATTTCACGGCTAACTGTGACTAAAGATTTTTTATAGCGTTTAGGCCCGTGATGTGATATACTCTTTAAGATAACAGAGACTAACCTGGAGGCACATAAATTGGAAAAGACCCTGCATGAGATGTGGCGGAAAGCCGCCTACGGTGAACAAGGCACCGGAGATAAGAAACACTGGGCGGTATACATGCCCCTTGAACAAAAGATATACGAGGATATGCTCGCGTCCAAGCAGTGCCGCCTTACCGGCGCGCTGACCGACCTTGCCAAGCAGTATAACATGAAGCCGGAGTATGTCTGCGGCTTTCTCGACGGCATAAAAGAGGCCGTCAACGAAGAGTTGGAGCCGGAAACCGTCAATGAAGACTACATCGTAGATATCAGCTTCGAGCCTGAGCGGCTGTTTAAAAAAATGGTGGAGTACAAGGCCAAGCATCTATACACCCTGCCCCAATGGGACGCTTATTTTGACAAGGAAACCCAGGATCGGATGATTGATGAGCAAAAGAGCTCCGGCACCTACGTGCGCGGCGAGAAGCCGGGAAGGAATGATCCTTGCCCCTGCGGCTCCGGCAAGAAGTATAAAAAGTGCTGCGGTGCTTTGGCGGGGTGAAAACTGAACTAGTTACGCCGTCGGCTGAGAATATCTCCAGGGCGGCGGAAATAATAAAGCGCGGGGGATTGGCGGCCTTCCCCACGGAAACGGTCTACGGCCTCGGGGCCGACGGCCTTAACAGTGAAGCTGTAGGCAGGATTTTCACCGCAAAGGGCCGTCCGGCGGATAATCCGCTGATTCTGCATATCGAATCTGCGGATAAGCTCTCGGACTGCGCGAGAGATATCCCGGACGCCGCTCATCGCCTTGCCAGGGCATTCTGGCCGGGGCCGCTTACAATGGTATTAAAAAAGCGGCGGCATATCCCTGATACGGTTACTGCCGGTTTGGATACTGTCGCGGTACGCTGCCCCGGCAACGCAATAGCCCTAAGCCTTATAAAAGCCGCGGAGAGACCCATCGCGGCCCCCAGCGCGAATACCTCTGGCCGCGTCAGCCCCACCAGCGCGGCGCATGTTATGGAATACCTGAACGGCAAGATCGACATCGTTATAGACGGCGGGGACTGCACCGTGGGTATAGAATCCACTATCATTGACCTTTCGGAGGGATTGCCGCGCCTCCTGCGCCCCGGTTATATTACAGCGGGGCAAATTGAAGGCGTGCTGGATATAAGCCTTGAGACGGCGGCCATCGCCTCGGAAAGGCCCAAAGCTCCGGGCATGAAGTATACGCACTATTCGCCTATTGCCCGGGTAATCATCGTTGACGGTGAGCCGGGGGAAGCGGCGGCGTATATAAACAGTCAGGCCGGGGATTTTGGGGTTATCGCCTCGTCGGAGACAAAAGCCCTTTATAAAACGGGGACAGTCGTAGACGCAGGCAGCAGGGCTAATCCCGACGAAATTGCGCGGGGACTGTACGCGGCCCTTATACGCCTGGATCATACAGGCGTTTCACACATCTACTGCGAGGCTTTTTATGACACGGAATTGGGCATAAGTATAATGAACCGGCTTGAAAAGTCCGCCGGATATAATATTATCAGGCTTAACAAATGAAAGGGAGTAGCTTATGAAAATACCTATGTCGTGGCTAAGGGAATTCGTTGACCTCGGTGAAATGGATACGCGGGCTTTTATGGACGGGATGACGATGTCCGGTTCCAAGACCGAGGCGTTGGAGGAGCTGGGTGCGGATATTAAGGGCGTAGTCACGGGACGCGTGCTTTCGATAACAAAACACCCCAACGCGGATAAGCTGTTTATAACGAAGATTGATATAGGCGACGGGAACCCGCTCCAGATATTAACCGCCGCGACAAACCTCGCCGAGGGCGATTATGTGCCGGTCGCGATGGACGGCGCTGTGCTGGCGGGTGGAAAGACGATAAAGACCGGAACCATGCGGGGCGAGTTATCCCAGGGTATGCTGTGTTCCGTCGAGGAATTGGGTTATTCTTTGGCCGACTACCCCGAAGCCATTGAGGACGGGATATATGTGTTCCAAAGTCCTGTTCCCCTGGGTGTTGATCCCGCGCCGATTCTGGAGTTGCGCGAGGACGTGGTGGAGTTTGAGATCACCAGCAACCGTCCCGACTGCTTTTCTGTCTACGGTATCGCGAGGGAAGCTGCGGCCACCTTTGATAAGAAGCTTAAGGATTTTACCGTTAATGTTAAGGAAGAGGCGGCCGGGGCAGCCAGTGATTTGATATCGGTTGAGATAAATGATAAAGACCTCTGCCCCAGATACTGCGCTAGGGTAATAAAGGACGTGAAGATATCCCCGTCGCCTCAATGGCTGCGGCACAGGCTCACGGCGGCGGGCCTCAGGCCTATCAACAACATCGTGGATATAACGAACTATGTAATGCTGGAGCTGGGCCAGCCGATGCACGCCTTTGATATCGAGACCGTGCGGGGCGGGACGATTATCGTCCGCAGGGCCGCCGAGGGCGAGAAAATCACGACTTTAGACGGAAATGTACGCGATCTGGACAGCTCTATGCTGGTTATTGCCGATAAGGAGCGGGCCGTCGCCGTCGCCGGGGCAATGGGCAGCGAAGACAGCAAGATTACCGAAGACGCTTCCGCCGTGCTGCTGGAATCGGCGAGCTTCAACGGCGTAAGCGTGCGCCAAACCTCAAAGGCTTTGGGTATGCGCACCGACGCTTCGTCCAAGTTTGAAAAGGGCCTTGACCCTAACCTCGCGCTTCTTGCGATAGACCGCGCCGCCGAGCTTATTGAAACACTGGGAGCGGGGCGCGTTATGCCCGGGGTTGTTGACGAATATCCAAGCAAGCGCGAGCCCTGGGATGTCTCTTATTCCGAGGAGCGTATAAACGCTTTGCTGGGCACATCGCTGACCGCCGCGGAAATGGAAAATCTGCTCGGGAGGCTGTCCATCCCGGCGAAAGACGGCACCGCCCATATCCCCACTTACCGGCCGGATATTACCCACGAAGCCGATATTGCCGAGGAAGTGGGCCGTATATACGGATATGGCAATATAGAAACCACGCTGGCCTCAGGTGCGGCGCGCGTGGGTAAAATGACAAGGGAGCAGCGCCTCTGCGGCGTTATCAGAGAGGCTATGACGGCTCTGGGCTACAACGAAGCCCTCACCTATGCCTTTGAGAGCCCAAAGGTGTTTGATAAGTTGAATCTCCCCAAAGATTCCGCGCTCAGGGAAGCCGCCGTGATACGAAACCCGTTGGGGGAGGATTTTTCCGTTATGCGCACAAGCGCCGTTCCGGCGATGCTGTCTTCACTCTCGTTAAACAGCAGCCGCCGGAACGAAGCCGCAAAACTTTATGAACTGGCCAGGGTCTATCTGCCGAAAACCCTGCCCCTTACACAGCTGCCGGACGAGCCGCAGACCCTAACCTTAGGTTTATACGGCGGCGATTATTATGATATTAAGGGAGCCGCCGAATACCTGCTTGAGCGTCTGGGAATCAGCGGGAGCCGCGTTGTATACACCGTGTCGCCGGACAAGGCTGTCTGCTGGGATAAATCCCTTAACTTCCTCCATCCGGGCCGTATGGCCTATATAACGGCGGACGGCGCGTACCTGGGTTACATCGGCGAACTGCATCCGATGGTTCTGGAGAACTACGATATAGACGGCCGGGCCTGCGTTTGCGTAATGTATACGAAAGCCCTTTTTGAAGCCGCCATGGACACGCCCGTGTATAAGCCTCTCCCCAAGTTTCCCGGTATAAAACGCGACATCGCGGTAATTGCGGACGCCGTTCATACCGTGGGGGATTTTATCTCTGAGATAAACGAAGCCGGGGGGGAACTGCTGGAAGAGGTTCGCCTGTTCGACGTATATCAGGGCAAGAACATGGAAGCGGGCAAGCGGTCCCTCGCGTTCAGTCTGTACTTCAGACACCCCGAGCGAACCCTCACCGACGCTGAGGCTGCCGCCGGGGTAAAAAACATTGTGGGGCGGCTGGCGGAGCGGTTCGGGGCCGTGCTGCGGGACAGATAATATTTTAAGAAGACCAGCAATGTTATGCGCTGGTCTTTGTTATTGTGATCAATATAGGGACTCCGCGAATTTCCTAATCTTGGATGTGAAGCTGCGTTTTTAACGCTTCCTGTAAAACACCAGAAAAGTTTATATTTGCGCGTTCGGCACGTTCGTTCAGCCACATGGGAATAGTAAGCGTTTTCTTGACCGACTTATTTTCATAAAAACGGCGGTAGAATTCCGTATCGCACCCCACAAGTGAAACAAAACTATTATCGTCCGTTTTAATTGCTTTGCTGTTGGAGGGAGCGGGAATTGCTTTTCCGTCCTTTTCCATATCGTAAAGCATTAGACATAAAACGTCCTCGGCCATATTTAGCGCGTCGGGCATATTATCACCGCAGGTATAGCAGCTTTCAATGTCGGGAAATAAAACAGAATACCCACCGTCGTTCTCACTTGTGAATATCGCGGGATAAACATATTTAGCCACAATAAGTTTCATTCCTTTCCAGGCACAAAACGCGATGAAAGCTACGTGCCTGCGTTTAATTTTTGAATAGGTCGAGCTAATAGTGCCAATAATTAACAAAGGAGCGAACGAATACACTACAGAACACG
>JAISVU010000050.1 GCA_031271375.1 Clostridiales bacterium
ATGTTCAAAAGCCTAAATCAAAAACCGCCCCATTCTATTGCATGGAGCGATTTTTTTAATGGAAATGCGCCTTTATTTGTTGGTCTTTCTGGTCTTTGATTGGTCTTTATTGTTGCTGAAACTTGCCGATATCGGCTTGTGTTTGCTTGCCATTGCTTGGTTAAAACCCTGTAATAATGCGGGTTGCAGGGGTATAGCGTATGTTAGCGGAAGTGGTGTTCACTCTTTTTAAAGTAAGATGAATATTGGAGCGAAGCGGCGAATGGTCTATAAAGACATACACAAGCAATGTCGTCAATTTAACAGAACAGGCGGCTAATAGCCGCCCTTACGCAAGGCTTCAAGCGGCGAATAATTGTTGGGGCGATTATAAATCGCCCATTAAGTTGACGACATTGACTATAAAGGTGATGATTTCAAGGAAACGATGCGTCTTGCAATTGACCATGCAGCTCGTAACTCGGCGTCGCGGGAAATTACAGAAGATAAAAGTTCTACATAATGGTTCCGTGGGTTATCTGGTGGCCGTAGGGCGTTAATACTCGCCGCGATAATCCGTATATAGCGCACGGGGTTTGTCTGTAATATATCTTCTGTTAGAGATGCTGATATACATGGTTACTGGGTTGGTATATATTCGATGCGGTTATACTCACACCTGCAATGCTTTGCGAATCCGAAGGATGAGTGCAAGCGCAGCGCAGCGCTTCGAGTTTCGCTTAGTAAAACATTTAGGCGAGAAGGAGCACAGCATGGCGGCCAGAGAGCAATATGTGACATTAGACATATAACCGTTTCACTAATATAACTTTAGTCATCCAGAGGACAATCGAGCATATATGCTTCGGGGTCTTTAAACCGAACCTCCGCCCTGTCTGTTATTAATCCCAGATAACCGTCGCGTGAAGCGTAGTGTACGCATTGCAATATCAGCTCATCGTCCACATACATCTCCAGATATTGCTCTTTAGAAACGACCCTAATACTATATGTACGGTTGAATTCTATTTCAAAGCTGCGGCTGTCCAGAATAAAAAGGTTGGGCAGGCGCAAAAACTGAACCTCTTGCTTTTCAGCATTCAGCATAAATACACAGCCTCCGTAGCCGTTCGGCGCGGCTTTGAATACCAGCCCGGCTCCCACGCCTTGACGGATGTTAATGGAGCATGTATAGATAAACGCGCGCGACTTAGCCTCAAACATATACCGCGCCCATGCTGTTCCGGCGCTTCCGGTAATCGCGCCGTCTTTAACCGGCCAAAGCCCGGGAGTTTCATATGGCAGGCGTCCGATATATTCCGGCGTTCCTATGTGAAGAATCCTCTCTCTTTTTTGAGCCTCGATAAGCGTACTGTAAAGCATCCGTAGCCTGCCATTTTGAACCGCGAGTCTTTTCGGCGTGGAAAGCACGCCCATGCAAGGGCTGGCGGAATCGAACGGCGCGCTTCGGTCTATTGACGTGTACAATACCATCCGCTCGCCCTTGAACATCACAGTGCGGCAGCTTATGCCATTGTAAGTTTCAGACGCCATAAGAATATAGTCGTCTTGAAGGCGGTAAGGCCCTTCCGGGCGGTCAGCCACGGCATAGACCGTGCCCATCGTCAAACGCGGCTCGGCCGGAAAAATGTCCCTGCTCCCATACTCATTATTGCATAACATCAGCATGTACCACCGGCCTTCCAGGAAGAAAACCTCCGGCACCTCCACAATAGCGAAGCGTTTGGCTTGAAAAGCGGGAGGAAGCTGTTTCCAATGCAGCAGGTCCTCCGAATAGCAACAGGCGATAACCGCGCCCAGCGGCATTTCTTCCGACGGGACGCGTGCTGCGAAAAAACCGTAATATCCCTTGCCGTCGGGGCTGTTTACGATGCACAGGTCGCGGCAGTCTACCGTACCGTATAGGGCCGGGTTATCGGGGGACGCGTAAAGCTGTTTATCCGGGACTATGACAGGGTTTTCGCTGTATTTTGTCCATACATTCAAGTCTCCGTCATCGCTCACCGCCGCGCCTATGCTCTGTACGCGCCCGTTATCACGGCTGCCGCGCATGGTATAGAACATATAATGCCGTCCGTTCGCGCCATGTGTACATCCGGTAAATAGGCCCATATCATCCCTGTCGCCTGGCAAACCAGGCAGCAAGGCCACCGGACGCTCCTGCCAGTTCACCAAATCGCTAGAAACCGCATGACCTATTCCGTCCGACTCCGCCTCGGAACGCTTCGAGCCCGGGCGAAGACGCTGAAGGTGAAACGCGTGTACCTCGCTGCCTTCCGCCCAATACCAAGCGTCCCACATTTGCATCCCTTCGGGGTGGTAATTCATAATCGTTCTCTCCTAACTGCCCTTATAAACACAATTATTAGTGACACTTACGCCCCCCTCCCCATACGCAAGAGGGGGGCGTTGATGAAACCGCGGTTTTTTATTCGCCGTATGTAGGCTTAGACTTATCAGCCTGAGCCGCGTTTATCTCGTTGATTATGTCCTGGCCGCCCTGGCTGAGCCACGCGTCCGCCTGCTCCTGATACTGTTCGCGGGTGCCGTTCACATTCAACAGCACTGCGCCGTAAGCGGTTGACAGGGTGCTCTCCCATATCTGCGCTCCGATCTCGGCGCTTGTCGGCGAGAGAACGGTCGGGCTTAGGTAGTCAGGGAAACGGTTTTCACAGTAAGCCATGAAGCTGTCATACCAATACTCGAACTTTTCTTCCAGCCCGTTGGCGACAAAGGCCGGCTTCCATGTGCCTTCGAAATCCAGCTCTTCCTCAATCCGCCCGAAGAAGCTCAACGGCTCTATCTGCGTGGTCTTGTAATCGTCTTTCCGGTCGGCTTCGGGGATGGCGACTTTCTTGCCTTCCACAACATTATACATTTCACCCTCGACGCCGTAACGGCGGAAATCCGTAGCGTCGGTAAGCCACCATTCCAGGAAATCAAAGAACTCTGCCGTGACGTCGGAGGCGGAGCTGAAATACATGCCGCGGTCTACCGGATAGGATGTGCGGGTGCCGCCCTGAACACCGGTGGGGCCTGTCAGCGGGGCCATAATAGCCACTTCGGCGGTGGGATCGGTTTTGGCCAGCGCGGCAGAAATCTCTATGAAGTCCGGATAGCCGCCCGGGTAGGCCGCCGCTGTTCCGGCCATGAACTTCTGCTTGCCGTGGTTCACATCGGGGTTTATGCCGACTTCCGGATCCAGCAGGCCGTCGCGTCGCATATCCTGCAGCCAGAAGAAGTAGTTCTCCTGTTCCTCTGTAAGGAACGCTGGTATTATTGTGTCCGGGTCGTCTGCCGAAGCAACCCAGCCGCCTACAGTGGCGCCGAAAGAGGTGCCCAAATCCTTGAACATCCACTCAAAGCCGCCCATACCGACGGTCATCGGCACGGCTTCGGGATAGGCGTTCTTGATGGTTTCCAGCGCCGCGTTCAATTCGTCGATGGTTGTTGGTTCGGGAATGTTTTGCGCGTCAAACCAGTCTTTACGGTAGAAGGTAAAGAACGGGACGTCTGAGGCGATGCTCCGCGGCAGGAAATAAATCTTACCGTCGTCAGGGTTGCGCATTTGATTCCAAACGGTCTCGCTTACGTTGTTCTTAACGTTTGGATGGCTCTCAAGCAGCTCGTCGATGCTTGTGAACGCGCCTTGATTCTCAAGGTCGCGCCAAAACGGGTCAGCCGGGCCAGACGCCCACATAACATCCGGCAATGTGCCGCCGGCTACGACGGTCTTTACTTTGGCGTCATATTCCATGACCGGGATGATCTGCACGTCAACCTCGATGTTGGCGTAATCGAACAGGGCTTGTTCATAAGCCCCGCCGGATACGAAGGTAGCCGGCTGCCATACCGGGCGCAGATAGGTGAAACTCAGCAGGTCGCCGCCGCGACCTTCCGCAGCTTCCCCGGCAGTCTCGCCGGAGGCTTCATTGGCTTCCGTCCCGCCGCCCGCCACGGCATTGCCGCAGCCCGCAGCCATGCAGGCGAACATCAAGACGGCCATCAGCAGGCATGTCGCCTTTTTAAATACGCTTCTCTTCATTTGTAATCCTCCTACTTTCAGAATATGTTTCGGCGCTTCGCGCCGGAAAACCAAGCATATATCCTAACCCTTCACAGAGCCTACGATAACGCCCTTAACAAAATACTTTTGCAGGAAGGGATAGAGAACCAGGATAGGAACGATGGAAAAAATGATCGTGGCGGCGCGGATGTTTTCGGGCTGCAGCACCAAACGGCTTACGTCAACTGTGCTGACGCCGCCGCCAATGGATCCCATACCGGCCATATTAAAATCAATTATGATAGACTTCAGCATTACTTGAAGCGGCCACTTATCATTGGAGTTGATAAAATACAGGCCCGTGAAATAATCGTTCCAGTGGCCGACGGCGTAAAACAAGCCCACCGTCGCCAGCACCGACTTGGAAAGGGGCAGAACGATGCGGAAGAATATCGTCAGGTCTCCCGCGCCGTCGATCTCCGCCGACTCATTAATGCTGTCGGGTATTGACCAGAAAAAGTTACGCATCAGAATCAGGTTAAACGGGGCGACTAAGCCGCTTACAACCAATACCCAAACAGAGTCTATCAGCTTCAGCTCGTTGTAAAGAAGGTAGGTAGGTATCAGCCCCGCGCCGATAAGCATAGGGATTATGACTATCCACATCATGATTTTTTGGCCCGGGACATTCTTTTTGGATACCGCGTACGCCCCCATTGTAGTTACTAATAGGTTAAACAACGTTCCCACGACGGTGGCGAATACGGTTATGCCAAAGGAATTTAACAGCGTTCTGGTATTGAAAATGTACTTGTACGCCTCTATTGTTATCTGCTCGGGGAAAAGCATCCTAGGGTTTTTGTTAATAGCCTGGGCCTGGCTTAACGAAACCGCCAGGATATTGATAAAAGGCAGCAAACACACAAGGCACAACGCGGCTATGAAGGAATAGATAAAGACGCGGACGGGCAGCGAAGCGCGGTTTAGGTAAGAAGTCGTGCTGAAATCCAGGTCGCGCTTCTTCTGAGTTTTTTCGTCGCGGGTTACCATAATGACTTTTCCCCCAATCTCTTTGAAAGGGCGTTGGCCGAAACCAGAAGAAGTGTGCTTACCACGCCTTGAAGCAGGCCGACGGCGGTTGAGTATTCGTATTTATTGCTCAGCATTCCCATTTTGTATACATATGTGCTGATAACCTCGCCGACCGTCTTATTGCTGTTGTTGAGAAACATAAAAACCTGATCGAAGCTGGCGTTAAGGATACCCGCGACGGCCATGCACAGGTTCAAGCCGATAAAGGGCCGGATCCCGGGCAGCGTGACATGCCACATCTGCTTCCAGCGGCCCGCGCCGTCAATGCACGCCGCCTCATACAATATGGGGTCGATGCCGCTGATGCCCGCCAGATAAATTATCGCGCCCCATCCGAAACCCTTGAGAATCCCGGAAACCACAATGACGGGAATGAACAGGCCGGGGTCGGTTATGAAGCTGGCCGGCTTCCCGCCCAACAGGCTTATGAGGCTGTTAAGCGCGCCTTTCGGCCCCACGATGGCAAACACCACGCCGGCATACACAACCCAGGACAAAAAATGCGGAAAATACGAAACGGTTTGAACCAGCCTCTTATACCGCCGCCCGACAACTTCGTTAAGCAGCAGGGCGAATATGATGGGAACCGGAAACCCGAACACGATATTGGCTAAACTTATACGTAAAGTGTTGAATATGAGGCGGCCGGTCATGGGGTCTGCGAAGATAGTCTTGAAATGTTTGAGCCCCACCCATTCGCTTGCGTTCACTCCGAGGAATATTTTGAAATCCTTAAACGCGATTTGAATCCAGTAAAACGGCACAAAAGCAAAGATAACAAAGTATAAGAATGCGGGAAGAAAGAGCATATATACCCATTTATTGCGAACGATACGCTTCCACAAGGAAGACCGGGCTGTCTGTTTGTTCGCCATTGGCAATGGTTTTCCGATCATCACCGTTCCTTCCCCCTTCTCAATAATCCAGCAATAAATGGCAACGTTGCCATTGACAGATCAAGAATAGCACATGGGAATGGGTTTGTCAATAGGGCTGTAAAAAAAAATTTAAATATGATTTAAAAGTCAACAAACATCTGTGATATCATGTTCAGACGTGTACAAATTGAACAATACAGCATGGTATAGTTGCTAAAATTTAGGAGATTTCGCGAATTGAGCCGCGTTTAATTAAGCGCGGCTGTAAAACTAAGGAAACGGGTTGGGTTATATAGTCGGCGTCGGCAATCCTGTCCGCCAAAAGGCGGGAAGCGGTGACGCCGATATAGTCAACAGGCTGCGCGATAGCATCCATGCGCATCATTTCCATCCATTCAACGTTGTCAAACATAATGACGCTGAGATCCTTAGGAATGTCTAAATGATGTTTTTGCGCGTACCGCACCACCATTTTACCGTGATCATGCACGCCGGTAATGACCGCTGTGGGGCGCAGCTTTTGCATTAGCGCGTGCAGTAAATCCAAATCGGGCGATTTGAAAGGCACGATTAAATCCGGGTTCGGCTCGACCCCTCTTTCCCGGAACGCCTTCCGGTATCCCGCTGAACGCTGATACGCGAAGGATACAGGCACGTCCGCCAGCAGAATGCGCGTGTGCCCTCTGCCCAGCAGTTCCGACGCGGCCAGATACGCTCCCTGCTCGTCGTCTACGACCACCGAGTCCAAAAAGTCATAAGGGTAACGGAAAACTTGAATGATCTTGACGTTCCGCTTGTACAGCTGCTTGATATAAGCGGCGTTCTCGTCCGCGAAGGGCATAAGGATAATTCCGGCGACCTGAGAGCCCGCCATGTACTCCAAATAATACCGCTCAATGTCCGGGGTGGTGACGCTCAGGCCGATTAGCATATGGTAGCCGAGCTTTAGAAGCTCCGTTTCTATTCCCTTAATAATGTCTACATAAAAAGGCGTGTCGATACTGCCTATAACGCCAACCGTCTTGGTTGTACTGCTCTTAAGGCCCCGCGCCAGCAGGTTAGGCGCGTATCCGCTTTCCCGGGCGATTGTCAGAATCTGCTGCCGCGTTTCCTCATTGATGCTCACGTCCTGCCGGAACGCGCGGGAAACGGTGGAAACCGAAACTCCCGCTTTTTTTGCCACGTCATGTATCTTGACCATTATATCCACCATCCGTCGTTTGTGCTCTATACTGCGTCACGTTTTATCAAACCCTCCCGCGTCGTGCGGCAGATTCGGTCAGGAGACGCGGGAGGGTTCCTTGTTAGTGACGCGGTATAGTATATCCGAAGAACCTTCGGCTGTCCAGTGAGTAAAGCGCTGTTGATAAATAATTTTTACGCAAGCGTAATGATGTATTGACAGGGGAAAGGAAAGCTGTTAATATGTGAATGATAACGTTATCAACCCTTATGCAAGGGAGGTATGCGAATCTTTCTAGGATATTTTCCATCAAAACAACTTTCCGGGAGTTCTTTTTAACCCGGAAAACGGAGGCTAAACTATGGACGGATTATTACGGCGCGCCGTATCTTTGGCGCTGGTTTTCTCACTCTTCTTAACAGGCTTTGCGTACCGGTTTGAAAATACTGAGAATGATATGAATGGAGATGACACTCTCATGGCTTGGACACCAGAAAGCCCGCAGCCCGACAACGCCTCGCCAGGCGGCGCGCCGTACGCGGCAAATGTGCTGGATTACGGCGCGGATCCCCGCGGCAAAGAAGACAGCACCGAGGCTATTCAAAAAGCTTGTAATGAAAACAAGCATGTTTATTTGCCCACCGGCATTTACAAAATTTCCGCCCTTTCTATTTTCGGCAGCGTCACGCTACAAGGCGCGGGCAATAATGTTACGACAATCAAAACCACCAACCTGACCGATAACGTTATTACGTTCAAAAGCGACGGCTGGAATCTGAAGGACTTGAAATTCGACGCAAGCAATGACCGTACCGGCGGCGCATATGTCTACAGCTCCGCTAATTACGCAAGCATTCAAAACGTGTCGCTCACGCGGCATTACATCGGATTCGATCTGGACGGCTGCTGGAGCGTGGACATCCAGAACATCAACTCCTTTGACGGGACGCCCCATGAAACCGCCGAAGGCGGTGCTGCAATCCGTTTAGGGCATACCAGCTATACCGGCCCAATAAACATACGCGGCATGATGGCGCGCCCGGCGGACGGCAGCCGTCAGCCCACAAGCTGCATAACGATGGGGCATGTGGACGTTGTGCATATTTCCGATGTGCTGATCATCCACCATCGCAAGGAGGTAATGATCACGCCGAAGGATATGCAGTTCGCGGCGCTGATTGAAATTACAAACTGCTGTTTCGACACCGCCGAAAGCGGCATTTTTATACAGCCTACCGGCGGTGCGCGTGTTTTACGCTGCGGTATCGCCAACACATGGTTCGGCGCGCATTCCGGCGACGCTATGGTAATAGACGCCAGCGACGGTGTTGTGACGGGTCTGCAGTTTACCAATGCGATGTTCCTCGCAAACCGTGGAAACGGTGTTACGATTACCGGCAGCGGCACGGACGGAATATTCTTCAGCAACAGCTTCAGCGGCGGTAATTTGGGGCATGGCCTGTATGTAGCTGAAGGAGCGAAGAATATCGTTTGGTCGGGCGGCGTAATCGGCGCCACGCATGAGCTGAACGGAAACGTAAAATACGGATACACGGCGGAGAAGGGCTGCAGCGGCAGCATAATCAACACGATACTGACCGGAAACACCGAAGGGGTATCGGACGACCCTTCCGGAGCCTTCAAAACCTCGGGAAATACCACGGAGTAACCAAAAAGGAGAGAAAAATATGAGCGCGCGATTTCGGGTTGAAAAACTGTGCGGTCAGCCTGCCGGGGCTATGGGACAGCGGGTGCTGGCGGAGCTGCGATATGCGCTGGAATTGGACACTGTGGACGGAGGAATCCACAGCGGCGCAATCAACGCCGCGCTTGACACGCTGGAGGCAGGGCTTGCGTCAGACGGCGTTCTGACAGACGGTTGCGCGCGGCAAGCCGAGGAAGATCTGCTTCCGCTGGGTTCCGCCGCCAAGCGTTACACCGTGCTTTGTGCCGGGCACGCCCATATCGACATGAATTGGATGTGGCGTTATGACGAGACGGTGAGCATTACATTGGATACCTTCCGCACCGTGCTGAGCCTTATGGAGGAATACCCGGACTTTAGGTTTTCACAGTCTCAGGCCTCGGTATACCACATAGTAGAGGAATACGACCCGGATATGCTTGAGGAGATAAAACGCCGGGTAGCCGAAGGGCGCTGGGAACTCTCGGCCAGTACCTGGGTAGAAGCCGACCGCAATATGCCCTCGGGTGAAAGCGTAGCCCGCCATCTCTTATATACAAGGAATTATCTCAAAAAGCTGCTAGGCGCGAAAGATGAGGATTTTTACCTGGACTTTGAGCCGGACACATTCGGCCACGGCGCCCATACGCCGGAGATGTTGGCGGCGGGCGGCGTGAAATACTACTATCATTGCCGTGGGTTTGAGGGCGAATCGTTATACCGCTGGCAGTCGCCCTCCGGAGCCGGGCTGCTGTGTTTCTGCGACCCATTTTGGTATTTAGGGCCTATTGAGACGGGTTTCGCATTAGGTGTGGCGGATTTCTGCAAAAAACACGGCACAGATACCAGCTTGCGGGTATATGGCGTCGGCGACCACGGCGGCGGGCCTACGCGGCGCGACATTGAACGTCTGATGGATATGGCTACGTGGCCGATTTTTCCGAACATGCGCTTCGGCACGTACCGGGAGTTTTTCGAGAAGGCTGAAAAGGCGAAAACGCTTAATGTGGTTTCAGGAGAGCTGAACCCCACCTTCACAGGCTGTTACACAAGCCAGGCGCGCGTAACCCAGTCAAACCGCTTAGGGGAAGCAAAACTGGACGAAGCGGAAAAATTCGCGGCGGCAGCGTCCCTTATGGCCGGGTACAGGTACCCTAATAGGGCATTTGAAGATGCCTGGCGAAAGATATTGTTTAACCAGTTCCATGACATCCTGCCGGGCTCGGGCATAGTCGATACGCGGGAATACGCGATGGGGGCTTTCCAGGAGGCGTCAGCCATAGCCGGTACCCAGAAAGCCGGAGCATTGCGCGCGCTTGGCGCGTTGGTCGACACTTCGGCATTTATTACGGGCGAAGGGGTTGAGAGCAGTACATCCGAAGGCGCGGGCGTAGGCTTCGGCGTAGGATATGGCATGAACGGGGTCTCGCCAACACACGGCGCAGGCGCGGGGCTGCCCTTCCGCACTGCGCAAACCGGTCGCGGGCGCGGTATTAATCGTGTATTCCATGTATTTAACCCCTCTGCCGTACCGCGCACCG
>JAISVU010000082.1 GCA_031271375.1 Clostridiales bacterium
GAGGAGCTCTATCCCGTCGTCGATGTGGCTTATCGGGTAGATATGGAACATCCCGTCCTTGACGGCTTTTATAACCTCGTCGTTAAGGGCGAGGTCTTTTACGTTTTTCTCGGGTATGACGACGCCCTGTTTGCCCGTGAGGCCCCTGCTGCGGCAGAGGGCGAAGAACCCCTCGACCTTATAGGTTACGCCGCCAATGGCCTGTATTTCGCCCCGCTGGTTGATTGAGCCTGTCACGGCTATGTCCTGCCTGACCGGAATGTCCGCAAGGCTTGACAGTATCGCGTACAGCTCGGCGCTGGAGGCGCTGTCGCCGTCTATGCCGGAATAGTTCTGTTCGAAGCATATCCGGCAGGATAAGGAAAGCGGGAAGTTCTGCGCGTACTTCTGGCCCAGGTAGCCGATGATGACCTGGACGCCTTTGTCGTGTATGCTGCCGCTCATCTCGGCTTCTTTCTCAATATTCACGATGCCGGACTTGCCCACATAGGTTGTGGCTGTTATGCGGGCGGGCTTGCCGAACACATGGGAGTTGGTCTCAAGCACTGCGAGGCCGTTGACCTGCGCCGTCTTCCTCCCGTCCGTGTCGATCATTATGATGTCCTGCGCTATCAGTTCGTTGAGCTTTTCCTCGTAGAGCGCGGCCCTGCGTTCCCGTTCATTTATCGCTTTTTCCAAATGGCCCGCTTTGACGGACTTCGCCGACCCGGCGTAGGCGGTGGCTTCCACGAGGATGTCGGTAAGGACGCCCAGCTGGGTTGACAGTTTATCCTGCCGCTCGGCCAGGCGGCCCAGATGCTCCACCGCAAGGGCCACCGCCGCCGCTTCGAAAGGCGCGGATTTGCGGCTCTGCGTGAAGCGCTTGACGAACCCGGCGATATGCTTTACGTTGCTTGCGTCGTTGGGCATCTCGTAGTCGAAGACGGCGTTGATTTTAAAGAGCTTTTGGAATTCCTCGTCGAACTCGTTTAAAATCTCATAGACGTACTCCTGGCCGACGAGGATCACCTTTACGTCAACGTCGGCGGGCTCGGGCCTGAGGCCGGCCATCGTGATGCCGGTGGCGTATTCGCGCTGGGGCTCGATTACGGCGCGCCCGGTGAGCAGGCATTTGCACAGGGCCTCCCATACATGTATGCTGCCCAGCACATCGCGGGCCTGGAGTATTAAAAAGCCGCCGTTGGCCTTGTGAAGCAGGCCCGGCTTTATCTTCATAAAATCTGTTGTAAGGTTGCCGAACTCGCTGTCGTACTCCACTTCGCCCACCAGGTTTGAGTAGGTGGGGTTATGGTCGATAATGACAGGGGCCCCTTCGGCGCCGGAGTTGTCGGTAAGGAGGTTTACCTTGTATTTGGAGAACACGTCGGATTTCTCGCGCCTTGCCGCCCAGGGCATTATGGCCTGTATATAGCCTTCCTCGTCCTCTTCCTCCCCGGCGATATCCGCGAGGTTATCCAGCACGTCTTCCTCAAGGAGCTTGAAATAGTCCAGTATCTCGGGGATTTCGGCGTACTTTTCCTTGAGCGGCGTCATTAAGTCCGCCAGAAGGCACTCGGAGAGGCATTTTTCCAGCTCACCCACGTCTTTGTGCGTCGCCCGCTCAAACTCGCGTATGTCGCGCATTACCTCGGCGGCGCGGCCCTGGATGATGCTGGTCTTTTCGGAGATGTTGTCCTGCTCCTCCTGGGGCAGGGCGTTAAACTGTTCCTCGGAGATCATTTCGCCGTCAATGATCGGCATGAAATAAATCCCGGTGGAGGTCATCTTAACGCCGTACTCCTGCTCCTTCGCTTCCTGGGTGATCTGCTTGATCACCTCGTCCCGCTTGTCCTGGTAGCCCTTGACAATGCAGTGCTTGCGGTCTTCGTAGTCCTTGTCGGTAAAGGCCCGGGTAAAATCCTCGCCCAGCTTTTCGGCGAAGCATTCCATGTCCTGCTTGAAGGCCTTGCCTGTCCCCGACGGTAAAAACAGCCGCTTTGGATAGCGTGGCTCCTCAAAATTATAGATATAGCAAAGATCCTTCGGCCTTTCCATTGCCCGGGCCAGCTTTGCGGCGTAGCGTTCGGAGATCGAGGTTTTGCCCGATCCGGGAAGGCCCGCGACGTAGATGTTATAACCCTTCTCTCGGATCGTGAGGCCGAGTTCCAGCGCGGTTACGGCTTTCTCCTGGCCGATCGCGTCGGGGCAGGCGTCAACCTCGTCCGTAGTTGCGAAAGCCAGTGATTTCCTGGCGCATGTCTTTTTCAGCTGCGTATATTTGAGTTCAGTTGCCATCTAAGCACCTCGGATGCTAGAACCTAGAACCTAGATCCTAGATAGTTACTTAAAAAGTATTAACGAAAATCTTGAACGGCTACTCATGCTCCAGGTTCCAGGTTCCAGGCTCCAGGTTCCATCAGGCGGGATGACCCCGCCCCTACTTAAAGTAATCATCCAGGTTCCAGGCTCCAGGTTCCAGCTTTTTCCATAATACCAGCGCGTCTTCGCGGGTATCTGAATAATAGCGTTTCCTGATGTGTTCCAATTCAAAGCCGTTCTTGAAGTATATGCGCTGGGCGTCGTAATTGCTTACGCGCACCTCCAGCATCAGGCCGATCATTTCCTTGCTTTCGGCATAGGCGATGAGCCTTTTGAGAAGCGCTTCGCCGATGCCTTCCTTGCGGCGCTCAGGGGAAACGGCCACATTCGTTATATGCCCTTCATTGACCACATGCCACAACCCGGCGTAGCCGATAACCTTGCCATCGTCCAAAGCCACGATATAATGGGCCAGATCGTTGGACGTAATCTCGTCCGAGAGGGCTTTTCTGGACCAGGGGACCGTGAAAGAGGCCGTTTCGATGGCGTAAACCTCGTCGAGATGCCGGAGCGTCATTTCCTCGTACTCAACCATTGCCCCGCGCCTCGCTGCGGGCTTCAAGCTCCCGCTCGGCCTGGGGCTTACGCAGGTAAAGGAGCTTAAAGGCGTCCGGCTTCACGGCCTTGTACGCGCCTGTCAGCGCTAAAGCGCCCACTGAAGCGGGTCTTTGCAGCATATGGCATACCGGGGCGATTACAAAGCCTTCGGTTATAAGCCTTTCCCTGTGCGGGAAAACGCCGTCGCCCACGACGGTTATGTCATCCCCAAGTGAACGCGCCGCAGCTATGACGGTATCGACAGAATCGGCTATATATTCCGTTTCACGGGCCAGAACGCCGTTTGCATAGCTGTAGACGGAGGCGTACAGCTGATCCCTTCGGGCGTCCATTATCGCCATAACATAACCTTTGCCGGGGCTGTCGGTCTTAAATACATTATATGCCAGCGCGTCGAGAGTGGGTATTTCCACCAAATCTTTCGAAAGCCCCGCCGCAAGGCCCATCGCGGCGGCTGCGCCAATGCGCAGCCCGGTGAACGAACCCGGCCCCGACGTGCAGGCAATTAAGTCTATTTCAGCTGGGGAAATTCCAGACATATCAAAAACGCGGCCCGTCAGCGGCATCAGCGTCCGTGAATGTGTGTAGCCGTTGTTTATTGTAAACTCAGCGATAACCCTTTCCTCCGAAACCAAAGCGGCTCCCGCCGTCTTGCCGGAGGCGTCCAGCGCCAGAATCAGCATAACTTCTCCTTTGTGTCAATAGTCAAATAATACTTCCCGCGAATCTTCCCCTGTCTTCATAATCCGCACCCAAACCGCCCCGGCCGGTATTAATTTCGATACATTCCCCGCCCATTCGACCAGGCACGCGCCGTCCCCGGACAGGTATTCATCGAAACCAACGTCCTCCATATCCGCCGGGCCTACCCGGTACGCGTCAAAATGATAAAGGGGCAGCCGCCCGCCCTCGTATACATTTAATATACAAAAAGTAGGGGAAGTCACGGCTCCATCATAGCCGAGGCCCCGGGCGAAACCCCGGGCGAACGCGGTCTTCCCCGCGCCTAGCTCCCCCTCAAGGCAATAGACGGAACCCTCCGCCGCGTCCTTAGCCAGCCCCGCCGCGAATGCCTCCGTCTCCGCCTCGCTGTTCGAAATAAATATCACTGTTATTATCCTACTCCTATCGCTTTAGTAATCAGCGGAACAAACCCGATAATAAGGCCCAGCACGCCTCCCAGCCAGGTTATCGATTTCAGCTCCCTGTCAACGACGGAGACGATCAAGTCTTCCGCTTCCTGAACGCCGAAGGCGTTTATCTTGTTCTCTATCAGCGTGTCGAAGCGCATCGAGGTTATGACGTAAGCCCCGCCCTTTTCCGTTATCCGCTGTATAAGCCGGATTGCGGCCTCCCTGAGCTGCTCCGTATTGTCCCCGTTAAGGTTCGTGATAAAAGCTCCGGTTATGCTCTTCAATACGGATTTTACCATGCCGGGGATGTCGTCGGTGAAACGCCCCAGCAGCTCCAGCAAGCTGAAATCCTTGACCTTATCCTCAATCCCTGTTATCAGCTTCTCCAGCGCGTCCCCGTCCAGGCCCCGTTTGAGAAGGGCGGCGGCGGAATCCGCCGCTCCGCCGCGTATGCTTTCCGGCAGCTTTGCGAACAGCTCGGCCACGGTTTTATTAAGCGCGCCGACTGCCCATTCGGTTATCCTCTCCGTTATAAAGGCGCGGTTCTCCGGGTCGTCCAGATACTTGAACAGGCTTGTTTTGATCTTTCCATAAATATGGTCATACCTGATAAAGACGCCTAAGAACGCGCCGAAGTTCTCTTCGGCCACGCGCTGAACCAGCTCGTTCAGCCTGTCGTCTATGTCGGGGTAGCGTTCGGGCAGGATTTTCAGGAATTCAACGGCGCCGGGCAGTTTTTCGTCAATAAAGCGCGGTATATCGCCGGTGAGGTTTTCGGGAAGGTAGGAACCGATGGCCTCGGTATTGCCCGCGAGCTTGTCCATGATTCCCTGTATGAAACCGGCGGCCGCCTGGGCAAAGGCTTCGCCGCGCAGATATTCCGAACCTTTGGTTAAAAGCTGCTCCTTGAGCTTATCATATACGCCGGATAAAAACCCGGCGGTCAGCCCCGATTTCTCGGAAAGCATTTGGCATACCTTTTCCGCAGCCTTGTCCAGCAGGGCGTCGATCTGTTCATCGTAGCCCCCCGCCGATAAATCCTTTAAGAAACTGTCCAGCATCGCGGTGAGCTTGCCCATGACCTCGGGGGAGCTTACGGCCGCCGTCAGCTCGGTTTCGGTGAGGACATTCTTAGCCAGCGTCTCGCCGATCTTGTTCGCGAGGCGGGCTTTTTCCTTCGGAATAAGCCCCGGCGTCATCGGTACGCGCCAGCCGAAGATGCGCTTCTCCGTATGCGGCCTGAACAGCATCT
>JAISVU010000239.1 GCA_031271375.1 Clostridiales bacterium
TATTCCCTGGCGTCAACTATTAAAATATCGTCAACCCGGTAATTAAACCGTTTTTCATTGATAAAGACGGCTTCTACGCCGAAAAACCCCTCTATCGCCTCAATTCGCAGCGCGTTTCCAGTGATGGAAGCGCTTACGGCGGGCGGAGCTACGTTCGATGACGCTTGAACGTATGCGGGGAAAGCAAAGGCGCTCATAATCAGCATAAGCGCAATGAGTGCAGCTAACTTGTACCTCAATTAGCGGATTCCTCCAATCTGTTTACATCAGTATCCTTATCCGGCACGGCGGGCGTAAGGGCGTTTTTCTGTTGCTGCTCCAAGTAAATGCGGGCAAATTCCTCCAGCTTGTCGGGCGCAATGTCAATACCCCGCACAAGCGTAACGATCCCTGCGTTTTCCAGTTCAACCTTCTGCCGCTCCAGCTTACGCAGACGGGCCTGACCGCGGGAGATTCTTAGCTTTAGCTTCTCAATCTCATCAATGGTTTTTTGCAGTTTGGGATTCATCAGTTCCTCCTAATCGCTTTGATTAACCGAACCGTTTGTTTCGCTGAAGTAGAGCGGGTTTATATGCTGACCGTCTTTTAAAACTTCCATGTGAAGGTGCGGCCCTGTGCTGCTTCCGGTACTTCCGACTTCCGCAATAACGGTTCCCTGCGTTACCTTCTGCCCTTCGCTGACTAATACTCTGGAACAATGGGCGTATCTGGCCTGTAAGCCCTCTCCGTTGTCGATAATCACATAATTGCCGTATCCGTCAGCGTCGTAACCAACGGTAATGACCGTTCCGTCTAACCCTGCCATGATTTCCGTGCCTGCTGGAAACGCGATGTCAACTCCCTTGTGGTTATCCCTTTCTCCCGTAATCGGGTGAATACGATAACCGTATTTACTCGTAACATTGGGGAGCCAGTCAGCATCAAACGGGCTGCCGACATATTGCCGCGCCCCGTTTGTAAACATCAGCTTTTCAAAACGTGTTCGCTGCTCGGCTGTCATCAATGGGGAAAGAACCTCGGACAGCGGCCTAACGGTTAGGTTGACGGTAAGTATTCGCCATTCATAGTCTACTTCAACATCGTAATCATAGTATACAGTCTCGCCGAGTTCGTTATCATAATAGCTTCCTGTCCGCGTTTCCAGCCGGGTGCGGGTTTCCGTTTCAGGGATAAATTCCATAAGATACTGCTCGGAAAAGATCGCGCGTAACGCCGTCTCAATATCAGGGAAGGAAAAATCCTCATAAACCGCTGTAAGGTATGCCATCAGCGTAAGCGGGTCATGCCCGATTTCGCCAACATTATAACGGTATTCGTCATAACCGCGGCGCGAGCTTTCAACTTCGGATATTTCCATCCTCAGACCGGTTTCCCACTCTGTATAAATAAGTTCCGCGTCGTCTATGTCCGTGTCCGTCGCGGTGTAAGACAATTCCCCGGCGAAGCCTGATCCGCCTGAAAACAGACTCATGCAAGTGGTGAATAGCGCCATAATCACGAACAGAAGAAGGATAAAAATGCCTCCATAAATCAGGGCGAGAGGATTTCTGCGGATAACGTTACTGACAAGGCCGGAAGCTCTTTTAGCCGTCTTAACCGCTTTTTTTGCCGCCTTGACAGATTTATTGGCGTTTCTAAAGGAAGCGGCGTACTGCCTTCTGATTGAGCGCCTCTGAAAAAGGCGGGAAAGGGGATTGCTCTGGAGTTTCGGGTTATCACGGACAGCCCTTTGAAAAGATAACTTTGCCTCGTTCTTTACCGATAAGGATTCCAGCTTAGCGGCACGGCGATAAGGGCTGTTTTTGACGAAGCGGTACGCCGACTGAACGGACCGTTTCGCTCCGCGGTATGCGCTTTCGCCCATAAGTTCAGCGCGGTGAGCGGCTTTTGTGCCTGCGTTTTCATCCTCGTGCTGATAGACTTTTGAATGTATCTTGTTGACCGCCGTGCTTCTTGCCGTTCCCGCCGCTTTATGCGTCAAAGGCTTCTTTTGAGGTTTATTCCACCTGGCTTCGCCTATTGGCAGGGGCTTGTCATAAAATGAGAGTTTGGATTTTGACTTGCCTTTTTTCTCGTCAAAAACTAATTCCCTTTTCTTCACCTTTTTTGAAGGGATTTTCTTGCGGGTTTTGTCCAGTTTCTCCTCGTATTTACCGGCTTTTTTCTCCAGCTTGTCTACTTTCTTTTCCGCTTTCTTAAATCGGAGGCTGTCGGCGGGACCCTGATCTTGACGGAGGCTGGAACGTCTGTCCCCTGTACGGTCGTCGGCTCCGCTTCGCTCGTTCAAACGCCCCGGCCTGTCGCTGCCAGTAAGGTTGCTGGCGGAATCATTGGCGGCTATACGCGGCTTTTGGGGAGGCGCATATTTGGCAGCGTCGTTTTTTGGAATATCCGCAGGATCGCTCTTTGATTCCTTAGTGTTTTTATAAGCGGCGCTATTCCCGCCAGCGCGTTCGGAACGTTCCCTCCGGCCCTGTGGCGTGTTAATTGCATCGTGGACAGCTTTATTCTCCGGCGTTGTGCCGCTTTGACTGTTTTCATCCAGCGGAAGCGGCATATCAGGTTCAGTCCTAAACCTCAGCTTATTTCTTTGCCGTTTTCTTTTCTTCCGGGCAGCTTCCTTAATCCGCGTATCAAAGACATTCTGCGCTACGGGATTTGCCTCATTGTTGAGGTTTGTTTGCTCACTCTGCATAGCTGCCGAAGCTGCGCCGCCCTTGTCCAGCGGTTTTATTTCCGCGGGAGAATTAAGCCTAGCCGCTTTATCCGGCGTGTGAGCCGTTTCGCCATTCCCGCCAAAATCCTTTTTTATTGTTTTTCTGCGTTTAGGCTTTGAGGATTTCGGAGATGCTTTTTCTAAGCGCGGGGTTTCATCCTCAAATCTCAGTTTTCCTTTACCGCTCATAGAACAGCTCCGCGATATTTCGCATTATATAGGCAAGGACATTGACGACGATGCTGTTTCCGCACATTTGGTAACGTGCCGAATCGCTCATTACCTTACCGTCATGGCCGTACTTAGTCCAATCGTCAGGCAGCGACATAAGCCGCTCTGCCTCTGTTGGGGTTAGGCGTCTGATGACATACCCTGTGCGTACAGGATTTAAGTAATTAAGGGAATAGCCGCCTGTGCCTTTGGACTGCAGCGTACCGGACACTCCATTGTTTTCTCTAAGATTACGGCAGTCAATAGCTGCGGTATGCTGATCCGCTTCCGGGTAAGCAACGCACAAGTCAGTCTCGCTCGCCATACCAGCCGGACGTGACAGGCCAGCCGCCGAAGCGCAAAGCGTACCGGATAACAGCGGATGCACTTGTTGACGATCATTATCCGGCTGTTCCGAATTATTAGCCGTAACAACAATGTTCTGCCCCCGGTCCACGCATGGGGACGAATCCGCCCGCGCCGTCAGCGTCCGGGCTATGAGCGGCTCGACTATGGCAAGCCCGCCCTGCTGACTGGCCGGATTACAGCAGCTCTGATCAAGCGTCCGGCTGCTCTCAGCCGCGTAAAACCCAGCTTCCGCGTTACTCGACAACATCGCATTGCTGTAATAGGAGCATATGCCGAAAGCCTTCGGAATCGGCTCTCCGGCTTCTTTCGGCTCACAAACACAAGGCACTTGGTTTAAACCGCTGGGAG
>JAISVU010000241.1 GCA_031271375.1 Clostridiales bacterium
TTCATTCCCATTCCCCGCTCTTGCTGATTATTAGTTTCGCCTTATTAGCCTGCGCCGCAAGCATTTCCTGCTCGATTTCGAGTACCATTTGAGTAAAGGGTCTGTCCGCTCCGCCGTCCCTGCCGCGGCTTTTACGATGTTCTAAAGTTTCCGCCGGGGTGCTGTTCAACAGAACAGGTATATCGACGCCTTCAAAGAAATCGCTGTTTCCGTGCGTCCATTCGATAATCAAGACCTTTACATTGTGGAAATCCACGGCATCATACCATAAATCAGCTTCGCCCCGGCACATGCGCTTAAGGTATATCCTGTCCGCGCCGTTCTTAAACCGGGAAATAATCCCGCTCAACTCGGCGAAGTTGATTTCGTTCGGGGTTCCCAGATATCCCTTCAATCCGCGGCGGCCGGTTTTCAGATATGCCGCGAGCCAGGGATGCTCGTTTGTCAGCGCGGGACTTGCGTCCTCCCCCGACATTTGAAGCCGCATAAGGGTTTGGGAGCGTTCCTCCGAGATAAGCCCGTTTGTAATTAATCCCCTAATACCGCCGTGCCTAAAGATCCGCAGCCTCTCGGCGTCGTTCTGCGCCGGGATCCTGTGAGGGTAATTATCCCCCGACAGGATATAATTGCCAATGCCGTCATTGTCCAGTTTATGCCCCAGCAGTGACGCGATCTCCGACTTCCCGACCCCGGAGCCGCCGCAGATTGACACAACGGCGCGGCCGCTGGGGCGTTCGCTAAGAACCGGGTTAAGCAGGCCAACGAGCTTAGGGTATATTTTATCGGCTTTTAAAACATGGTCTTCGTTTATCACGACCACATCCCCCGGCATATCCCCGGCAGGGAGTTTTTGAATGGCGGCAGAGTTCATAGTTTACCGTTGCTCCTTTGTTTGTTAAATATGTGCAACATCACAGTCATCGGGTTATTTCCAACCCTTTTATGTGGGTTATTATACTATCATTTATAACATAGCGCAATACAATACAGCGTTATGCACTAGATTTTTAATGTGTACCTGCGTTCATATTATTGCTTATTGCAAATCTGTTTTTTATTACTTATACTTAAATAGCCAGAATAAACTTGGGAGACAGTGACATGACAGAGATTATCATAAACACGGAAAAAAGCGCCGGAACGATAAACCGCAATATTTACGGGCATTTTTCGGAACACCTGGGGCGCTGCGTATACGGCGGGCTGTTTGTCGAGGGCGGATCGGATATCCCCAACACCCGAGGTATGCGAAACGATGTCGTCTCCGCGCTTAAAAATATAAAAATCCCGGTTTTGCGCTGGCCCGGGGGCTGCTTCGCCGACGAGTACCACTGGAAAAACGGGGTCGGCAAGAACCGCTCCAAAATGGTCAATACCCATTGGGGCGGCGTCGTTGAGGATAACAGCTTCGGTACCCATGAGTTCATGGAGCTCTGCTCCCAGCTAGGCTGCGAGCCTTATGTATGCGGTAACGTCGGCAGCGGAACGGTGCGGGAAATGTCGGAGTGGGTTGAGTACATAACCTTTGGCGGCATATCCCCGATGGCTGACCTGCGCAAGGAAAACGGCAGGGAGGAGCCCTGGAAGCTCAAATACTTAGGCATAGGCAATGAAAACTGGGCCTGCGGCGGTAATATGCGCGCCGAGTACTATTCCGATGAATATAGGCGATATCAAACCTACTGCCGCAACTACGGCGATAACAAGCTGTATAAAATAGCCTGCGGCTCCGGCACGGAAGACTATTCCTGGACTGAAACCCTTATGGAGCGCTGCGCGCCGTTTATGGACGGCTTGTCCATCCACTACTATACTGTGCCGGGCGAGTGGAGCAAAAAGGGCTGCGCGACGGTTTTCGACGCCGACCAATACTACACGACAATCAAAAAAGCCGTAAACATCGCGGAAATCATCGACGCCCACTTAAAAGTGATGGATAAATATGATCCCGAACATAAAGTGGATATGGTTATCGACGAATGGGGTACATGGTTCGACGTTGAGGAAGGCACGAACCCCGGTTTCCTCTACCAGCAGAACACAATGCGCGACGCCATTGTCGCCGCGGTTTCGCTGGACATCTTCAACGCGCGGTGTTCGCGCATCAGTATGGCAAATATCGCCCAAATCGTCAATGTCCTGCAATCCGTCATCCTTACGGATGGCGGCAAAATGGTTCTTACCCCTACATATCATGTATATGACTTATATAAGCGCCATCACGACGCCGAGTGCCTATATCATTCCATTGAAAATGTTTCCATCGGCGGCTTGCCGCAGTTCTCGGCGACGGCTTCGCGCAAGGACGGGGAGCTGACATTGACTGTTTCCAACGCGTCCCTAAACGAAAGTTCCGATATGAGCGTGTCCGTGCCAGGATTGAACGTTAAAAATGCTTCGGGCCGCATCTTAACCAACGAAGCCCGCGCTCACAACACATTCGACGCCCCTGACACAGTGAAAATCACCCCGCTTGCGGTTAAGGCGGAGGCCTCGATAATCAGCTTTACACTGCCGCCATGCTCCGTGGCGGAAATTGTTATCATATAACACTTTAGTAACGAAAGCCGGTGATGGGAATAAAAGGAACCGTTACCAGGAAGGACGTAGCCAGGGCGGCCGGGGTTTCGGTGGCCTCCGTAAGCCGTGCCGTCAATAACTCCGGATATGTTAAGCGGGAGGTAAAAGAGCGGATTATCGAGGTGGCTAACCGGCTTAACTATCACCCGAACCCCATCGCGATGTCGCTCCAAAGCCAAAAGACAAGGCAGTTGATACTATACCAAAACGAGATAACCGCGCCGTACAACCTTCAATTCTTTAACGGCGCGTCCAGGGCGGCTTATAAGCGGGGATATGCCATATTCCTTGACCTTAACTGCGACTTCTCAAGAATTACCAGGCACCTGGTCGACGGTGTGCTGTTTTCGCTGGACGTCCTGGCGGAGAAGTACATTAAAGCAGTAGGGATGAACTATCTGCTGCCCATTGTCACGGCTACGAACGACGCGAGCCTTGTATTCCCGCGCCCGGTTCATAACGTGATAATAGACAATCCCAGGATAATCAATATGGGAATTGATTATTTATTAGGGAAAGGGCATCGGGAAATCGGGCTTGTTATACCGCAGAGGGGCAAATACAGCGAGCTTAGGTATAAACTGTGGAAAAACAGGATGGAGCAGGAAGCAAAGGCTCTGGGGCTGGGATCAGACCTTGACTTGCTGGTAGTACGCGCCGAAATCGGCGATACCGACAATCTGCTCAACGAGCGCCTCGACCCTCCCCTTATCCTTCAGCCCTCGGACGACAACTTTGCCGACTATTCATCCTTCAACATAGGAATGAGGGCCGGGATGCGCTATTTAAACAGCGATAATCCGGCGACGGCGTTCATATGCTTCAATGACGACGTGGCCTACGGCTTTATACGGGTATTGGAGAAAAACGGCGTCCATGTACCTGAGAACATATCGGTAATGGGAATCGACGGAATCTATCTGCGCGACTGGTTCGAGAAAAGCGTGTCCACGGTATCCATTGACGCGGAAAATGTCGGGGCTGTCGCCGCCGACGTGATGATTGATATTTTGGAGAATAAGAAGCCAAAGTACATGAACTGGACTTCTCCCCGGGTACTTGAAGGGGAGACGGTGATGGATAGATACTAGATAAAGAAGAGCCTGGAACCTGGAAAAAGAAAGGGGGACGCGGCAAATGAGCAAAGCGATGAAGAAGCGGGGTTATAAAGAATTTTTATACATACTGCCGTTTATCGTTCTTGTTGCGATTTTCGCTTACTATCCGCTGTACGGATGGATTTATTCCTTCTTCGATTACCAGCCGCCGCTGCCCTTTTCGTGGGACACCTTCGTCGGCTTAAAATGGTTTAACATGCTGTTCCAGAATAAATCGTATATGAACCAAACCCTGGAGGTCCTTAGGAACACGTTCGCGATAAGCGGCATAGCGCTGTTTTTTACATGGCTCCCGATGATTTTCGCGGTATTCCTAAATGAAATAAGAATCAAACCGCTGAAGAAATTTATCCAGACCGCGACGACGATACCCAACTTTATCAGCTGGATTCTGGTCTATTCCGTCGCGTTTTTGCTGTTGAGCAATAACGGGATGGTAAACTCAGTCCTGCAGGACATCGGCCTTATTTCGCGGCCCATCGACTTTCTGAAGGACAATTCCCATATGTGGATTAAGATGTGGCTGTGGCTTACATGGAAGAACCTGGGGTGGGCCGCGATAATGTATGTCGCCGCGATAACCGGCATCGACGAGGGCATGTATGAGGCTGCAAGGATAGACGGGGCCACCAGATGGAAATGTATATGGCATATTACGCTGCCGTCTCTGCTGCCTACGTTCTTCGTCCTGATACTCCTTAACATCTCAAATATGCTTAACAACGGAATGGAACAATACTATGTGTTCCAAAATGCTTGGAACCGCGAGTACATACAGGTTCTTGACCTGTATGTCTACAATCTTTCAACAAGCAAGCCGCCGGTATATTCCATATCCACCGCAATAAGTATGCTGAAAAGCATTGTAAGCCTGGTCATGCTGTTCGCCGCGAACACGTTTTCCAAGATTGTAAGGCGCGAGAGCATCATCTAAAGGGGGCGGGAACGTGATAAAGGACAACTCAATTACCGACAGGATAATGGACGTCGTCGCGACTGTTGTTCTGTTCCTGTACGCGTTCATCTGCGTATATCCGTTCTATTACATCTTTATAAACACGATCAGCGACAATAAGCTAAGTGAGAGGGGGGCCATCGTTTGGTTCCCACAGGGGATACACTTCCAAAACTATATTGACGCCTTCAAAATCCCAAACATCGCCAACGCCGCGTTTATCTCGGTGGCGAGGACGGTGGTCGGCACGGTTCTGATAGTGATAGTTTCGGCGTTTCTTGGTTATATGTTTACCAGCGCGACAATGTGGAAGAAGAAGTTTTGGTACCGTTTCATTATCGCCACGATGTACTTTAACGCGGGTATAATCCCCTGGTACCTGACAATGATGAACCTGGGGCTGGTCAACAACTTCCTCGGCTATATCCTGCCCCTCATCGTCTCCC
>JAISVU010000340.1 GCA_031271375.1 Clostridiales bacterium
CGCCGCCTACGAAAAGCGCAGCGTCGCCGTGGACGTGCCGCGCTGGATACCGGAGAACTGTATCCAATGCAACCAATGTTCATATGTCTGCCCCCATGCCACGATACGGCCCTTCCTGCTGACGGCGGACGAAAAGGCCGCCTCCGGCATGGATACGTTAAAGGCCATAGGCAAGGGCTTTGAGGATTACCAGTTCAGAATGCAGGTAGACCCCGAAGACTGCTACGGCTGCGGCGTGTGCGCGAATGTCTGCCCCGCGAAGAATAAAGCGCTGGTGATGGAGCCCATCGCTAGCCAGGAAAAAGAGATTGAAAACTGGTATTACTGTGTAGAGAAGATCGGGTATAAAGACAACCCCGGCTCTAAAGAGAGCGTTAAGGGGAGCCAGTTCGAGCAGCCCCTGCTGGAGTTCTCCGGGGCCTGCGCGGGTTGCGGCGAGACGCCTTACGCGAAGCTCGTAACCCAGCTGTTCGGCGACCGTATGTATATCTCAAACGCCACGGGCTGCTCGTCGATATGGGGCGCTTCGGCCCCCACTACCCCCTATACCACGAATAAAGAAGGCAAAGGCCCCTGCTGGGCAAACTCCCTCTTCGAAGACAACGCCGAGCACGGCTACGGCATGGCTATGGCGGTTAAACAGCGCCGCGATTTGGTGGCCGGGAAGGCAAGGGAGCTGGCTGGTTTTGACTGGTGTTACGAACCGCTTAAAGCGGCGCTCAATAACTGGCTGGATACAATGGACGACGGCGAGGCTTCAAAGAAGTCTGCGGCAGCCCTGGAAGCGGCCCTTATCGAAGGGACGGCTTTCACCGCCGAAGACGGCGCGATGTTCACAGGCGAATACGAGAAGTTTTGGGACGCGGAAAACACCCGCTGCACCTGCCCCGCCTGCAACCTGGCCCGCGAGATACTGGCCGGGAAAGATATGTTTACAAAGAAGTCCGTTTGGATATTCGGCGGCGACGGCTGGGCCTACGATATCGGCTACGGCGGGCTTGACCATGTGCTGGCTTCTGGAGAGAACGTGAACGTGTTGGTGTTCGACACCGAGGTTTATTCAAACACAGGCGGCCAGGCGTCGAAGTCCACCCCCACCGCCGCGACGGCGAAGTTCGCGGCCTCGGGCAAGAAGATACGCAAGAAAGACCTGGGCATGATGGCAATGAGCTACGGTTATGTATATGTGGCGCAGGTCGCTATGGGCGCGGATCAGAACCATTTAATCAAATGCCTGATTGAAGCCGAGAAGTACGACGGCCCGTCGCTTATCATCGCCTACGCCCCTTGTATAAACCAGGGCATCCGCGCCGGGATGGCAATGGCCAACCAGCAGGTGAAAAAGGCTGTGGAAGCCGGGTACTGGCATCTCTACAGCTACAACCCCGACACCGAAGAGGGAAAGAATCCCTTCAAGCTGGCTTCAAAAGAGCCCAGCGGCGATTTCGACGCGTTCATCCGCAGCGAAAGCCGCTACACCGCGCTGGAGGTTCAGTTCCCCGAGATAGCCGCCGAGCTCTTCGCCAAAGCAAAGGAAGACGCCGCGGTGAGATATCAGAGCTATAAGAAAAAAGCAGAATAAATATAAACCGGGATAAAGAAAAGCCGAGAGCCCGGACAGTTACTTTTAGAAAGGCAGTAAATGCCTTTTGGGGTGACTGTCTGGGCTCTTGGTTTCGCGATTGATGTTTGGGCTATAAACTCAACAATTAGTAGAATATCTCCCCGCTCAAATACAGCCGAGCCCTCCCTTCGATTTCAACCCGTTCGCCCATATCCTTCACATAAAGCCATCCCCCCCGGCGGGACAGCTGCCTCGCCGTCATCTCGGCCTTATTCAGCCGTTTAGCCCAGAAGGGAATCAGATTTGAATGGGCCGAGCCGGTAACGGGGTCCTCGGGGATACCCTCGGCGGGCGTAAAGAACCGGGAAACGAAGTCCGCCGTATCGCCCTTCGCCGTGACGCATACGCCGAGGAAGCCCTTTATCTGGAGCAGCAGCTCCATGCTGGGATTCAAGTTCCTCACGGTTTCCTCGCTGTCCAGCAGCAGCACCAGGTCGCGCGATTTATGGGCCTCTAGCACCTTCGCGCCTACGGCCTCTTCCATGATAGGCGTAATCTCCGCAGGCACGGGCATCCTGGACGGGAAGTCCAGCGCGTACAGCTCCCCGCTGCGCTTGCAGCGCAGTATCCCGCTTTGGGAAGCGAAGGTCAGGGCTTGCGCCTCCGGCTCCAGATAGTTCATTATCACGAAGGACGACGCCAGCGTGGCGTGGCCGCATAAGTCCACCTCGGAAACCGTCGTGAACCAGCGCAGATTATAGGCCGCGTCCCCGGTCTTCACGAGGAAAGCTGTCTCGGACAGGTTATTCTCGCAGGCGATATTCTGCAATACCGCGTCGTCCGGGTAACTGTCCATTATGCACACCCCAGCGGGGTTCCCGGTAAACGGCCCGTCGACAAACGCGTCGGCGACATAGTATTTCATAAAAACCCTCCTTAACTCCTGAACAGCTCAATAATCTCTTCCTGCGTCAGTTTATTGATGAAGCTGGTGCCTTCCTCTATAACCGCGTCCACCAGGTCTTTCTTCCTGGACTGCAGCGCGATGATCTTCTCCTCAATAGAATCCTTTGAAACTATATTTATTACCTGAACCGCACGCTTCTGCCCGAACCTGTGGGCGCGGTCCGAAGCCTGGCTCATCACGGCGGGGTTCCACCAGGGGTCATAATGGATCACAACGTCCGCTCCGGTAAGGTTAAGCCCGGAGCCCCCGGCCTTGAGGGATATCAGAAAGGCTTCCCTGCTCCCGCCGTTAAAGGCCTCCGTCATATTCAGCCGTTCCTTTGAAGGCGTCGCCCCGTCCAGATAGTAATAGCTGACGCCTACGGCGTCCAGCCGTTCCATCAGTATCGCCAGCATTTTGGTAAACTGCGAAAAAACCAGAATCCTATGCCCGGACTCCAAAGCGGATTTGACCGTCTCAGCGGTCAGATCCAGCTTACCCGACCCACCGGCGTAATCCTCAATAAACGTGGCGGGATGACAGCATATCTGCCGCAGGCGGGTCAGCATACTGAGTATCGCGATCTGGCTTTCATTAAAGCGGCCGAGGCGGACGGTCTCCTCCATCTCGCCTTTGGCCTTGAGCAGATACGCGAGGTAGACCTTCCGCTGTTCCTCCGTCATATCGGCGTAGAGCGTGGTCTCCACCTTTTCCGGCAGCTCCGCCAGCACGTCGGCCTTCAGCCGCCGCAGGATAAACGGCGCGATCTGCCTCCTGAGCCTGCCTGCGGCAGCCTTGTCGTCATTTTTCAGGATTGGCGCTTCGTATACCTTCGTGAACCGCGCGGCGCTTAACAGGTATCCGGGCATCACAAAGTCAAAGATACTCCACAGCTCATACAGGGCGTTCTCGATAGGTGTCCCGGTCAGGGCCAGCCTAAGCTGCGCGTTTAAGGCCTTAACCGCCTTTGCGTTCTGCGTGCCGGGGTTTTTGATGTTCTGGGCCTCGTCCGCCACCACATAACGGAACTCCGTATCGCGATAGTTCTCCGCGTCGCGCTTCAGCATGTCATAGGTAGTTATAAACACATCGGCGTCCGCGCCGTTGAAGTCTTCCCTGCGCTTCGCCGCCGTCCCCGACAGTATCATCGTTTCAATGCCCGGGGCGAAGCGGTGAATCTCCTTCTCCCAGTTATAGATCAGCGACGTCGGCGCCACAACCATTGAGGGCAGCCGCTCCCCTTTCGGCGTGCGCTCAATATAATCCAGAAGAACCGCAATAACCTGTATCGTCTTGCCCAGGCCCATGTCGTCGGCCAGAATGCCTCCGAAGCCGTAATTGCTCAACGTCATCAGCCAGCGGAACCCTTCCTTCTGGTATGAGCGAAGAACCGGTTCCAGGACAGCCGGAACAGGAAAATCCACTTCCTTAAAATCCTTAAAGTCCGCCGCCAGCTTCCGAACGCCTTCGTCAATGTAAGAGACCTGTAAACCCGACGTATCCGTTAAAGCGCTGTTCATATATAATGCACGGTATTTTGGCGCTTTGACAACACCGGCGTCTAGGTCTTTTTGGGTCACGTCCAGCCCGGCCAGCAGCGAATCCAACGAATCCAGCTCGTCCGTGTCCGCGAAGTCCGCGAAGTCAACGAATCTGCCGTCCTTGAGTTTATGGTACTTCTTTTTGAGCCTGTGTGATTCCAGCACTGCAAGGAGCTCCGCCGTGTCGAAATCCCCCGGGTCAATATCCACCTCGAGGAGGTTCCCGGAAAGGCGCAGTCCAAAGGCCGGGGTCTTTGACGGCCTCCGCGACGCCATTGAGAACGCGTCCGTCGCGAACACCTCCGCCAGCTCTTTAAGCCGGGGCAACCCGTGCTCGGAATGATAAAACTCGAAGATCGAATCGTCGTCTTCCATAAAATACATGGCGCTTTGGGCGTCCCGGCGAAAACCCATTAATTCAATGGCTTTCACAAAGGCGTACTCGCCGGTGATATCCCTCGGAACATCCGTTTCGTCCCCGGCGCCGGGCCGCAGCTCCTTCTCGCCGTACAGAAAGGCGGGCACCAATGTAATGCCGCCGTTTTCCGCGTCCAGGTAAGCCCTGGGCTTCATCTCGGGCAGTATTTCATCCCCGCCGTTGGCGTCAATAAACCCGTGCCTGCGCAGCATAGGCAGCACAAAAGCGGAAAAACGCTTCATGTCCGCGCCGATAAACGTCATCGTCCGCGCATTGACGGACTTATACGCCCGGCAGACTTCCCTCAGCACATTATAGCTATCCAGCCCAAGCCGGTGCAGGCTTTTCCCTCGCAGGATATAGCCGTACTCCTCGCCGGGCATAAAGGTCAGCGCCTCCTCATCTTCCCAGCACAGCGTGGCGCCCAAGCCGTTACCGGCGCGGACAAGGCTCATCTTTGAATCCGGCGCTGCCTCGGTCAGCTCTACCGTCCTTGATTTGTGGACCTCACCCGACGCGGCTATCTCACGGCCCGCGAACAGTATAAAAAAAGCGTCAAGCCCCTGCGGCGTCAGGCTGAAAAAGCGTTCGCTCTGGCCGCCTCCCCTATAGATATTATAGTAAGGGGTTCTGTACATAAGCCTGGCGTACTCGCTCTTAAGCAGCTGATAAAGCTCCCTGGACTGTTTATCCAAAGCCGTGACGCTGTGCTTGATCTCCAAATTCTTGCCATAGGTAAGAACCTGTTCGTTCTCAAACGCCGCAAGCAGCCCGGTAACGCTCTTTACGACATACATCCTGGAAAAGCCTATCTCTAATGACAGCACCGGCTTACGGTCGGCCGTGCATCCAAAAACGGGCTCGATGCGGAGCGGGGATGCGGGCTCCGAATGCTCCATCAGCCGCCGGTCCGCTTCCTCATACGCCCGTTTTTCAAATATGCCCAGCAGTTGATGCGATACCCTTGATGTATGCGATAATAAAGCCAGCTGCCTGTTTTGATCGAATATCTTTAACAGCGCCGCGACAACATGGTCGCAGCCGCCGCGCCACACGCCGTAAGCGTCGCAGGAGCAGCTGTATTTCTGCAATATGCCGCCCTCGTCAAACACTATGCTTACCAAGTGCTGTCTGTCCCCGGATGAACGCACAAAAGCGGAGACCCTGGAGTGCCCGCCTTCTTCGGAAAAATCCAGCTCTCCAACCTCTCCGCTTGCGTATCTCGCGCAGCCTTGTTCGTATACTTTTTTATTGGACGCCAGCCGCTCGATCTGGTTTTTGTCCAGGAAGCATTTCATTATGTCAGTTCATTCTCTCCACATCATAACCGCGCTCGGTAAGTAAGTCCGCAATCCCGCCATCACCGGCCATATGAGCCGCGCCTGCCGTGAAAAACACGGTTTTGCCGTCGGCCATGTATTCCTCAGCCTTGTCGGCCATGCCGATATTGCGGTATGTTATTAACGCGTCATAATATTCTTCATTCAGCTCGGCGTCGTCAAATGGCATCGTACCCTCAGCAATAAGTTCTTCCAGCGCCGCCAAGTCTCCCTGTCTCCAAGCGGTGTACAGCGCATAGTCTTCAACGCTTAATTCTTCCTGCGAGGTCTCCATCTCGTCCAGCGCTTCCAGCGTCATTTCCAGATACGCAATCTGCAACGGTATTGAAAAACCGCCAAGCATATCAAGCTGCATGGTTACGGATTCCGTTTCCAATATTTCCATATCACGATCGACCGCTTCCTGCAGGAAATACATGTCCACGCCCGCGTTCATTTGCATACCGGTTTCCATAAGGAGCAAACCCTCAAGCTGGATTGCCAGCATAAATGGCTTGAACATCCCAAAGGCGGCAAGCTCCGCATTACTTAAACCGGTAAACTCGGCTAAGGCTTCCATCGTCCTTCCGAACAGTTCCTCGCCTATGTCGTCCACAGCGCTGCGCCCGTCCGTATACATAAGGGCGCTCATATCCATGTCCGCTATGCCGCTGGGATCGGTCGCGCCAAGCACATTGGCCTCAACAGCCAGATAGCCGCTGTCGTCGAAGGCGCCGGTGATATACCCGGGCAGCGGATACAAGTCGTCCGTCGCCATATGGATTGTGCCGAACAGGTACATTACCTGCCCTTCCGGCGACGTAACCCGCCATAGCGCCGGCGCGTCGACCGCCAGCTTGGACACGCAGCCGCTGAGAACGGAAACCGCCAGCAGAACGACAAGTGCCACGAAAATCGGTTTGCGTTTAAGGATATTGTTATTCATAAATTACTCAATCCCTTATTTTATGTTATCTGTTGCTAGCCTGGAACAGGGTATTCTTCAAATCGACTTCCAGCTTTTGCAGTTCGTTCTCGGCAATGGCGCGGTTTTCGGAACCCTTCTTTTGGATATCCAGCACCTCGTTGATCGTCGTGATAAGATTCTCGTTGGTCTTGCGCACAGCGTCCAGGGACACGATACTCTCTTCCGAGGCCCTTGCCACTTCCAGCGTGGACTGCTTGAGCAGCTCGCTGTTCTTCACCAGCAGCTCGTTGGTCATATCCGTGACCTTTTTCTGCGCTTCAAGGGCCGCCTGGCCGTTGGCAAGCCCCAGGGATATAACCATCTGGTTCTTCCACAGCGGGATGGCGTTGTTAATTGAGGACTGTATCTTCTCCGTCAGCAGCATGTCGTTGTTTTGGAGCATACGTATCTGAGGGGCCATCTGGATGCTGATCATCCTCGTGAGTTTCAGGTCGTGGAGCTTCTTCTCGAAGCGCTCGGCCAGATTCACCATGTCGTTCAGCTGCTGGGTAGCCATTTCGCTGTGTTCCTTCTCGGCCAGCTCCCGCTGGCGCGGGATATCCACTGCGCGGTATTCCTTCAGCTTCTCGTCCCCCGCGATGATATACATTGTAACTTCCCTAAAGTATTCGTGGTTATTCTTGTACATCTCGTCCATCATCGCGATATCTTTCATAAGGCTGCGTTTGTGGCCCTCCAGCGTGGAGACGATGCTGTCGATGCTGGCGCTGGCATTGTCGTAACCCGCCATCATCTTGTCGATGTTCTTCTTTATCGCGTTGCCCTTGCCGAATAACGCCGCGAGGCCCGTTTTCTTCTCCTCTCCCGTCGCGTCAAAGCTCTTTATCTCCACAACAAGCTCCGCAAGGCTCTTCCCCGCCGGGCCGAGGTCCTTCGCCTTAACGCTCTGCAGCACGTCGTCCGAAAACTTCGCTATCTTCGTTTGGGCCGCCGAACCATAGGCCATTACGACAGTCTGATCCGAAATATTGATCCGCTCCGCGAAATCCCGGACGGCCTTCTGCTCTTCCTGCGTCAGGTTGGTTATCGACAGCGTGTTGTCTTGCGGCAGCGCGGGCGACATCTGCGCCACCGCCGGGTCGTTTGTAAGGCGCTGTACCTCTGCCTCCAGTTCGTTCCCTAATACAAGCTCCGGTAAATCTCCCATGATCATTCCACCCTTTCCAGATTAGATAGATGTGCCATAAACTTCTTTACCCCGGCGGCGAACTCCACCGTCACCTCGTAATCTGCTCCCGCGGGCTTGATATCCAGCACTTTGCCGCGCCCGTACTTCTTTTGATTAACGTAGTTGCCCACGGAAAAGTCTGGCGGGCCGGTCTTCGGCTTAGGCAGAACCGGCGGCGTCCTGGGCTTCGTGTAACCGTCCTGGACATGAGACAGCGTAGCCTTGCGCTCGGCCCCGGCGCTTACAGGCCTTCCGCTTTTGATGGCCCTCATCAGCTCCTTAGGAATCTCTTTAAGAAAACGCGAAGGGCTGTTATATACCTGTTCGTTATAAAACCTCCGGGTAACGGCGCTGGTGACGTAGAGGCGCTTCCTTGCCCTGGTCAGCGCTACGTAGCACAGGCGGCGCTCCTCTTCCAGTTGAGCAGGCGAAGCGGAGAAGATAGCGCGGCTCGTTGGGAACATATGCTCCTCAAAACCCACTACGAAGACATTGTCAAACTCCAGGCCCTTCGCGCTGTGCATTGTCATCAGGGCGACGGCGTCCTGCTGCTCCGAATACGCGTCAATATCGGCGACAAGAGCCACTTCCTCCAGAAAAGCCGCCAGCGTGGCTTCTTCCCCCGCTTCCTCCGCCTGCCGCTTGAATTCCGCCGCTTTGGCGGTCAGTTCCATCACGTTGGCGACGCGCTCCTTCGCCATGTCGTGATCCGTCTCGGCGGTCAGCAGTTCATTCACATAATTGGTCTCTTTGAGTATATTGTCCAAAATTTCCGTAACAGGCCTTGTCGCGGCGTCCTCCATCAACAGCTTTAACAGCTCGGAAAAGTCCTTTACACGCCTTCCGTTGTAAGGAAGCCCCGTAATCTCGTCCCAGCTGCATACGGCGTCATAGAAGGGAACTTCCATTTCGGCGGCGTATGCCTCAAGGCGCGCGACGCTTTCCTCCCCTATTCCCCGGCGCGGAACGTTTATTATACGCCTCAGGGATATATCATCCAACGGGTTATAAAGCGCCTTGAGGTAGGCCAGCACGTCCTTAACCTCCATCCGGTCGTAGAACCGGACGCCGCCGAACACGCGGTACGGCACGTTCTCGCGCACAAGCCTGTCCTCGAATAGCCTGGACTGGGCGTTCATCCTGTACAGTATAGCAAAATCCTTGTATTTCTCGGCTTTAGCGGCCCTTGATACGATTTCGTCCACCACATATCCCGCTTCCTCAAGATCGGTCTCGGCGGTGTAGTGCGTTATAAGCGAGCCTTCGGTATTCTCCGTCCACAGCTCCTTGTCCTTGCGCTTCACGTTGTTTTGGATAACGCCGTTCGCGGCGGCCAGGATCGTTTTTGTCGAGCGGTAGTTCTGTTCCAATTTTATGACCTTCGCGCCGGGGAAATCCCTCTCGAACTCCAAAATATTGCGGATGTCCGCGCCGCGCCATCCATAGATGCTCTGGTCGTCGTCCCCCACTACGCAGATGTTGTTATTCTTCCTGCTTAACATCCAAACCAGCCTGTACTGCCCGAAGTTTGTGTCCTGGTATTCGTCCACGCTGATGTATATAAACCGGTTCTGGTAGCGTTCCAGGGTCTCGGGGGATTTATCGAACAATTCGACTGTCTTGCATATCAGGTCGTCGAAGTCCAACGCGTTGTTCGCCTTTAATTTGCGCTGATAAGCGTCATACAGCAGGGCTATCTGGCGTTGTTGGTAATCGCCCTCGGCTTCTCTAGCGAATTGCTCCGCTGTCACCAGTATGTCTTTCTGGCGGCTTATCGCGCCCAGCGCGGCTTTAACCGGCAGCAGCTTTTCGTTTATATTATGCTCTTTGTACACCTGTTTCATTATCCGCTGGCTGTCGTCGGCGTCATAGATAGTGAACTTCGCGTCATATCCCAGCTTCGATATCTCCCTGCGCAGAATACGCACGCAGAGCGAATGAAAGGTGCTGACCCACACCCCGCCCGTCCCTTCAAGGAGCGTTTCGATACGCTCCTTCATCTCGCACGCCGCCTTGTTTGTAAACGTAATAGCCAGTATATTAAAAGGCCTGACGCCCTTTTGCACCAGATTGGCGACCCTGTTGACAAGCACGCGCGTTTTGCCGCTCCCCGCCCCGGCAAGCAGCAGCAGCGGCCCCTCGGTATACTCCACCGCCTCGCGCTGCATCGGGTTAAGATTATCAAACAGGTTCACTGTGCTCAGGCCCCCTCTTTACAAACTAACTAAATGATTATATCATATAATCGGCCCTATGTCCAAGCAGATATTTTTTATATTTTTGCTTGCATTCCTTTGTTATCTATGGTAACATCAATACATGAGGGGGAGTTATAAATGGCCGGGGAAGACAAGATTTTACGTATGCTGACCGAGATACAGACCGATATAAAAATCTTGAAAGAGAACGACATAACCCTCAAGGAAGACATCGAATCGTTAAAGAAGAGCGTCGCCGTGATTGAGTTTGGGCATGGCGAGTTACGAACCGATATTAAAATCTTGAAAGAGAACGACATAGCCCTCAAGGAAGACATTGAATCGTTAAAGAAGAGCGTCGCCGTGATTGAGTTCGGGCACGGCGAGTTACGAACCGATATAAAATTCTTGAAAGAAAACGGCATAACCCTCAAGGAAGACATCGAATCGTTAAAGAAGAGCGTTACCGTGATTGAGTTCGGGCACGGAGACAAACTTGCCTGGCTCCTTGACGGTTACAAAACCCTCTATGATATATCCACGGATATACGTTCCGAAATGGCCGCGCTGAAGGGCAGGCAAGAAAAACACGGTATGCAGATTAATATCCTTGAAACCGATAAGAAAAAGAATGCCTAAAATATTTATTAAAGGATATGCGGGCTATTTGGAGAGTAAAAAAGAATTATAACCGCGAAAGGCGCGAAAAACACGAAAAAGATTCGGTTTTTGCCCTTTTCGCGGTTTTCGTGCTTTTCGTGGTCAATGTTTTCCTTTTTTGTGCCCGGCTTCGCGGTTACTCTTTTTTAGCCTTCCCCAGCGCCCATATCAGTATATAGCAAATCGTCAGAATCAGGAACACGCCTGCAAGGCCCAATCCGGCCAGCTGAAGCCCCATCATTAATTCGTCCATAAGACCCCTCCTACTTACTCAATAAATACGGCACAAGGTGCAGCACCAAGCCGCCCGCTATTACGCTTCCCAGCTGCCCCGACACGTTCGCGCTGACACTCTGCATCAGGATGAAGTTTTGCGGATCCTCGTCTCTGGCCATTTTATGCACGATGCGCGCGGCCATAGGGAACGCGGAAATCCCGGCGGCGCCCACCATCGGATTAATCTTTTTCTTTGAGAACACATTGACCGCCTTAGCGAACAAAACCCCGCCCGCGGTGTCGAACACGAACGCGAAGAAACCCAGCGCCATTATGCCCAGCGTCTTAAACGTCAGGAACTGATCCCCGCGCATTGTCGCCCCGACCGTAATGCCCAGCAGCAGCGTCACCAGGTTCGCCAGCTCGTTCTGCGCCGCCTGTGAAAGGCGTTCCAGCACCCCGCTGACCCGGATAAGGTTGCCGAACATCAGCGCCCCAATTAGCGAAGCGCTCTCTGGGATAAGGATGCCAGCCACGACGGTTATAAGAATGGGAAACAGTATCAGCGCCCGCTTCGATACGGGCCGCTCGTCGGGATCCATGCGTATCAGGCGTTCTTTCTTTGTGGTAAGGGCTTTAATAACCGGCGGCTGGATAATGGGCACCAGAGCCATGTAAGAATATGCCGCCACCGTGATCGGCCCAAGCAGCTCAGGCGCCAGCTTCCCCGTCACCACTATGGAAGTGGGCCCGTCGGCCGCGCCAAGCACCCCGATGGCGGCGGCTTCCTTCAAGCCGAAACCCAGCTCGGGGAATATTCTGCCAAGCAGCAGTGCAAGCAGCACCGTGGAAAAGATGCCGAACTGCGCCGCCGCGCCGTAGAATATCATCTTTGGCGTCCTTAGGAGCTGGCTGAAATCTATCATAGCTCCCACCGCTATAAAGATAAGCAGCGGGAACAGTTCCGTTATGATACCCGCGTCATACAGTATCTGTAAAAAGGCCGGATTGCCGTCCGCTTCCCACACCGTGTTCAGCGGCAGATTTACCAAAACCGCGCCGAAACCGATGGGCAAAAGCAGCATCGGTTCGTAATCCTTCTTCACCGCAAGGTAAATCAACACCCCGCCGATGGCGAACATCACAAGCTCGCGCCAGCTTAGGCTCAAGACGCCGTAAAAGAGTTCCGAAAGAACCTCCATTTACTCCTCTCCCTTCATCTGAGGTATTATAACAGCAGCACGAAGAAAAGACAAGTATTTTTCTATTTCGTCTATGGACATTCATTGGCACCGCGTATGTGGAAAATTTCACACCCTGAGTAACGTCAAAGTTGTCGATGGCCTTGATGAGGCCGATGCAGCCCACTTGAAAGAGATCGTCTAGGTTCTCGCCTCGGTTCGT
>JAISVU010000350.1 GCA_031271375.1 Clostridiales bacterium
CATTATAATATGCACAGGCTGAATAAACAAGCCTCAATATTACTCATGGAGGTAGAGAACATGATTAACTACGCAGACCTGCTGAAAGCAACCCCGAACGGAGTACTCGCCACACAGGATGGACAGGGCGTAAAGACGCGCGTGTTCCAGTATCTTTTCTCAGACGGCAACAAGGTGTATTTCTGCACCAGCAGCGAGAAGCCTGTCTATGACCAGATGAAAGCGAACCCCAACGTTTCCTTCTGCACACATCCGGCGAATTTCAGCCCGGTGGTGTCGGTGAACGGGACGGTGGTGTTCGTGGACGACCTCGCCCTCAAAACCCGCGCCCTGGACGAGAACCCCGGTATCAAGGGCATCTACAACACGCCCGACAATCCTGTGTTCACGCTCTTTTACATTGACGTGAAGGAAGTGGAGACATTCAGCTTCGCGGAAGGCCCAAAGACTTACAACGTGTAAGCGCAATGAACACAAACGGTAATCTTGACTATTTAATTGAATCGCTGTCACCCTGCGCATCCATTCCTCCGGACGCGCAGGGTAAGTGGCTTTTGTTCCGCAGCATTGTCAATGCGCGTAACCCTGAGCCTGTGAGTGAAGATTTTCTTGCGGTGCAGGACGAATTGCTGCAGTCAATAATTGCCGAAAGAGGCGTCACGGATATTGCCGCCCTGCGCCCTGTCCGTGACAATCTATATCTTTGGCGCGGTGATATTACGACGCTAAAGGTTGACGCGATTGTGAACGCCGCCAACAGCGGTATGCTCGGCTGCTTTGTGCCGAATCACGCCTGCATCGACAACGCGATACACACCTTCGCGGGCGTCCAGCTTCGCATGGAGTGCGCCGCGTTTATGGAAAAACAGGGACGCCCGGAACCTGCAGGGCAGGCGAAAATAACGGCGGCATACAATCTTCCGGGTAAATATATACTCCACACGGTCGGGCCGGTTATCACGGGGAGCTTGACGCAAAAGCATTGTGCGCTGCTTGCGTCCTGTTACCGCTCCTGTTTGGAACTGGCGGAACTAAACGGCGTCCAATCCATAGCCTTTTGCTGTATATCCACAGGCGAGTTTCGTTTTCCGAATGAGGAAGCGGCGGCAGTTGCGGTTAAGACTGTGGAGGATTATATAGCCGAAAGGCGGAGCGAGGTCAAGGTGATATTTAATGTTTTCAAAGAAAATGACTACAACATCTACAGAAGATTACTCGGATAAAATATACAGGCTGAAAACCGCAGTCAGCGAAGCGGATGCTGTTGTCATAGGTGCGGGGGCTGGGCTGTCAACCTCCGGCGGTATTGAATACACGGGAGAGCGGTTTCAGAATAACTTTGCCGATTTTATAGCAAAATATCATTACAACGATATGTACTCGGCTACGTTTTACCCATATGATTCTCTGGAGGAATATTGGGCTTACATGAGCCGCCACATAAATATGAACCGATATGCCGCCCCGGCCGGCAAGCCTTTTTCGGATTTGCTGGAACTAATGAAAGATAAAAATTATTTCGTAATAACCACAAATGTTGACCATCAATTCCAAAAGGCCGGATTCGATAAACACAGGTTGTTTTATACGCAGGGCGATTATGGGTTATGGCAATGCGGGGAGCCTTGCCATAACGAAACATACGATAACGCGGAAACAGTCGCGCTGATGGTCAGCGAGCAGAAAGATTTGCGTATTCCTGCAGAACTTGTGCCGCAATGCCCCAAATGCGGAAAGCCTATGTCCATGAACCTGCGGTGCGATGATACCTTTGTGCAGGATAAAGGCTGGCACACAGCGGCAAAGCGGTACGGGGATTTTCTCCGCATGCACATGAACCTGAAAACGCTGTACCTTGAGCTTGGGGTAGGAGGCAACACGCCTGGTGTTATAAAATATCCGTTCTGGAAGATGACGGCACAGAATCCGCTTGCGGTTTATGCCTGCGTTAATTTGAGCGAGGCTGTTTGCCCGGGGGAGATTCAAGAGCGTTCGGTTTGTATAGATGATGACGCGGGTCGGGTATTAAGTGACCTGGTAACGCTTTACAATAGATACTTCTAACGCGCCGAAGTGAACTTCGCCAGCCGCTTGCCCATGTCATACGCTGCGGCGCAATCATTGGGAAACTGCTCAACGTGACGTTTTTTGATCATCTCAACGTCAAACATAGTCGCCGCGTACTGAGAATAATCCTCAAACTGCTGGGTCTGATAAGCCATGACGTACTCGGAATCGCCGATTATGCGGTTGGTCATCTTCACAAGCCCGTCGAAGAAGTCGCTGTAATACTCTCCCGGCGCGTTCATGGTGAACACCCGGCCGACCTTGGGGCGCTTGGGATATGTAAGGTCGCGCTCTTTGTTGTAGGTTATGCCGGGGAACAGATACCGCTCCAGGAACGAGCGGGTTTCGCCGGTTATGTCGCTGAAATATATTGGCGAGCCTATGAGAAGCACGTCTGCGGCTATGGCCTTCTCCAATACCGGGGTCAAATCGTCTTTC
>JAISVU010000008.1 GCA_031271375.1 Clostridiales bacterium
TCTCTGTGCCTCTGTGCCTCCGTGTGAGAAAAAAACATCCGGCTTGCAGGAGAGTCCCGTGTACCGCTGTCTTTAGTCTCTTCCATGTTATTTTTATTATTTCACACAGAGGCACAGAGACACGGAGGAAAAGAGGTTAGGAGAAGAACTTAGCATATTTAGCTATTATGAGGCAATTGGATAGTCATTACATATGATTGCATGTTGCCCTTGCTATTTTCTCCTGGCACATATATACTGTAGACAGGAAAAGGATGCCTGAACGGGAGATGAGTTAAATGGAGCTTGCGACGCTAACGGACGAAGGAAGGATAACGCTTCCTGTTAAAATAAGGGAGAGGCTCAATTTGAAAGACGGCGACAAGGTTCTTTTTAGGGAAGAAGACGGAAAATAAAATGACCGCCACCTTCCTCCCTATGCTGTTCCGTATGAGGCATATCGCCCGATGGGGGCTGATGCACAACTCCCTTCCCGAAAGCCTAAGCCTGCACAGCCTGGAATGCGCGTTTCTTACGCATTTTCTTGCCCACATAGGCAACATTTATCTGGGTAAGACGCATAACGCGGACAGGCTCGCAGCCCACGCGATGTATCATGACGCCGCTGAAATACTCACCGGCGATCTTCCTACGCCGATTAAATACTATAACAGCGAAATTTTAAGGGCCTATAAAAATATAGAATCCGCTTCGGCGGTCAAGCTCTTGGAAAGCCTGCCGGAAGAGCTGCGCCAGGTATATGCCGATTATCTGCAGGGCGGCAGCCTTTCCGAAGCCGAGCGCTATATCATTAAAGCCGCGGATAAGCTCTGCGCCTACATAAAATGCGTGAATGAAACCGAGGCAGGGAACAAGGAGTTTAATATGCCCCTGAAGGCTTGCCTGGAGAAGGTGGAGGCTTTAATACCCGTATGCCCCGAGCTTAAATACTTCATGGAACATTTTATCGGCGCCTTTTCATTGTCTCTTGACGCGATAGGGGCTAGTGACTAGCGTCTAGTTGACTAGAACCTGGTAAAAATAGGTATAATATGGAAATGCGGAATGATATACTTAATATGACAAACATCAAGGGGAAGGGGGTTCTCCCTAGCGACTAGCCCCTAGCCCCTAGTGACTAGAACATGTTCAATCCATCAGATATAATGAACGCCCTTTCACAAATCAGCGAAACCGGCGGCGCGGACTGCGAGCGGCGGTGTATTTTGCATGTGGAGGGACTGTTCAAGGAAGCCGGGATACCCACCAGCATAATCGCGCCGGATTCGGACAGCCCCGTCCTTTACGCCAAGATACGGTCTTACGCGCCAAGACTAAGCCCGCTCTTGCTATATGCCAGGGCGGGCGGTACGGCCTCCTGGGGAAACGAACCCGCCGCAGAGGCTCTTGCCGAGGGCCGCGTCCGCAGTTTGAGCCCGGACGGTTTGAAGGCTGGGGCGGCGGTTTTTTCCTCCGTGCTGCTGAACTTGAGGGAAAGCCGCACCCGTATGCCTTATGATATAATCCTGCTGCTGGCCTGCGGCGAAGGGGATGCCGGCGGCGTTAAACTAGTGACGGGCAAGCATCCTAAGCTCTTCAAGGACATTAAATACGCCCTGGGCGAGATAGGCGGCTTCCCCCTTCTTATAGGGCCTAAGAAGCTCTATCCGATAATGATAGCGGAAAAGCGGCAGGCCTGGCTCCGTGTTACTGCAGGCAGGCAGAAGCATTCAGGGCCAATGTCAGGCCTCGCGAAAGCCATTATACGCCTGGAGCGAAAGCGCCTGCCCGTCAGGGTTTCCGAACCGGTGTCGCTGATGGCGGAGGCCCTGGGCGGGGCTTTGGGTGAGCTTGACGAGATTATGATGTCGCTGATGCAAAAGCCCCTCCTTACTTTGCCCATGCAGAAGTTAATGGGCAAGGAAGGACGGTTTTTCGCGCCGCTAATGCGTAACAGCGTGAGCGTGAACCTCCTCCGCGGCGGCAATGATATTAATGTCAAACCGGAGACGGCGTATTTCGACGCGGACATGCGTCTTGTACCCGGGCTGTCAGTGGGCGAAGGGGTCTCCGATGTCCGCGCCGTCATAGGTTCGGCTTATGAGATCGACGTTCTGCGCGGCGGCGTTATGGGCCGAAACCTGGATATGGCAATGTTCGAGGGGCTTGCCAACGCCCTAGTCAAACGTGATCCAGACGCTGCGCCTATCCCCTATGTGAACGCCGTTCCCACTGACGCGAGGTATCTTGAGGAACTGGGCATACAGTCCTACGGCTACGCCCCGATGAACCTCCCTGTCAACGGCGATATGACCAGCAAATCCAAGTCCGCGATAAAGCAGGCTCGGGAAGACGCCCTGGACTTTGGCGTAGCTTGCCTCACATACTTTCTTATTAGCCGGGATTCCGACAGCGCATTAAATAGTTCCGGTGTATAAATATCCCAAATAAGCGCATGATAAGCCTATCATCACAAGGAGGCGATATTATGCAATCAACCGTAGGATGCAGCGTAAACAGCTGCAAGTACAATGACAAGGGCCGCCACTGCACGCTCCAGGATATCACGATCGGCAGCGGCCAGGATAGCGGCGAGGCGCGCACAAAGAAAGAAACCGAGTGCGAAAGTTTCGTAAGCGAGATATGAGATAGTGGCTAGACGCTAGAGACTAGGGGCTAGCGACTGGTTCCTAGTTCCTAGCGACTAGGGGAGGCTAAAATGAATATTCAAATATTCGGTAAGTCCAAATGCTTCGACACAAAAAAAGCCGAGCGGTATTTTAAAGAGCGCGGCATAAAGTATCAGTTTATTGACATTATTAAATATGGAATGAGCAAGGGCGAGTATGCCAGCGTCAAAACCGCCGCCGGCGGTATAGGCCCGTTAATCGACACACAATCCGACGCTTACGAGAAGCTATACATAAAATACCTGGCCAGCGAAGCCGCCGCTGAGGAAAAGCTCTTGGACAACCCTGCCCTTTTCAAGACCCCTATCGTCAGAAACGGACGCGCCGCCACGATCGGCTACCAACCTGAGGTATGGGCAAAGTGGCAGCCATAATTCGCCTCTCACCCTAAAACCTTATCGATATCATAACGGAGGTCATTCCCATGCTAAGAATCCCCAAAGAAAACAACATAATCGTCATGTCGAGGGAGAACGCCCCCGCCGCGCGGGCCAAATCCGGCGACACGGTGATCTTCGAGACCGCGGACGCCTTCGGCGGGCAGATAACATCGGAAGCGGACGTATTCAGCTCCATAGGCTGGGACAGGGTCAACCCCGCGACGGGGCCGCTGTACATAGAAGGCGCGGAGCCGGGCGACTGCCTCAAGGTGGATATACTGGACATAAAAGCGGGCGGCAAGGCCGCGATGGTGATGTCGCCGGGATTCGGCATACTGGAGGCCTCCGCCGAAAAATCCTTTGTCTTTGACATTAAGGAAGGAAAGGTCTTCTTTGACGGCAGTATCACGATAGATATTGAACCGATGATCGGCGTTATCGGCACCGCCCCGGCAGGGGGAGGCGTCGCGACAGGAACCCCTGGACCCCACGGCGGCAATATGGATTGCAAACAGATTATAAAAGGCGCGGCGCTGTATCTGCCGGTCAACGTTCCCGGGGCGCTGCTTTCAATGGGCGATCTCCACGCGGTTATGGGCGACGGCGAGGTAGCCGTTTGCGGCGCGGAAATGGCGGGGGAGGTCACGGTTAGGGTTACGGTATTAAAAGGCGTCAAAGCCCCGCTGCCCGTCCTGATATCCAAAAACCGGGTTATGACTGTCGCCTCGGCCCCAACCCTGGACGAGGCCGCGAAAACAGCCGCCGTAAATATGCGGGAGCTGCTGATTGGCGCGGGGATGGATGGCGAAAAAGCCAATCTGCTGATGTCGCTTGTAGGGGATTTAAGGATATGCCAAGTCGTTGATCCGCTGATGACCGCTAGGATGGAGTTTAACCTGGATATTTTAAAAGCCTATGGAGTCTGTGTCTTCAGAAACGGTTCGGATACTAGATGAACAGAGAACAAATCATACGCCGGAGGATGCACGGCCTGTACCTTTCCCGCAAATGCGGCGATTTAGCCGAGCTGTCGAGAAACCTTCTGGGGATGCATAGCTGGTTTTACCGCAATGTCGCGTTCTCGGCTGTGATACGGGGCGCGGATATCGGCGGGTGGAAGACGGTTTTGACCAAGACCTGGCTGTACGGAGGCAGGCTCCACGGGGCTGCATATGACGAGCTGCCCAGGCTTCTTGCCCTGAGCCCTGGTGACGAGGGGTTCTGGGGCGACGCGCAGATGAAAGCCATCGCGGACGAAGCCATAAGCCTGATGGAGGACGGAGTTTCATCCAGAGCGGAGATGCGGCGTATCTTCGCGGGAAGGTATGACCATACAACGCTGGAGACGGCTTTCTCTCCATGGGGCGGTATTTTTGTCAACCTGGCGCGGCTGGGCCGTGTTGCGTTCCGTGATATGGCAAGCCATGATTTTGACTTGGTTGACAGAGAGCCTATGAAGACCCAGGACGAGGTTCTGCCGGGGCTGCTGCGCGATTATATTACCGCATACGGCCCGGCGACGCTGGCTGACGCCGCCTGGTTTTTCAACTTTTGGCGGGAGGACAAGGTTAAATTAAAGAAATTCAATGTAGATGAGTTTTCCAGCTTCAAGTATGACGGAGACCTATATTTCTATATAGACGATCCGGAGGGAATGAACGATATACCGGAAGTGACGCTGCTGTCCGGTTTCGACCCGTTGATTGTTTCGTACAGTCAACGGAGCAGATTTTTACCCGACGAGTATAAGAGCTCGGTAATCCTTAAAAGCGGCATATGCAACCCGACTGTCGCTGTGAATGGGCGCGTCGAAGGACTTTGGAATATAAAGAAGGGCGAGCCGGCTTTGGAATTCTTCTCCGAGCAGCCTAAACGCGTGCGGGACGCCGCCTATAATCTGTTGGATGAAATGCGCTGGGAAACGGCGGGGAGACTGTAATTAAAGGTTTATTGCACGTTCCCCCGCACAAATTCCTCAATGCTGTCAAATATATATCGAGGGCTTGTCAGATGCAAGTTATGTGGTATAGCACCATCGTTTCTCCCATTGCCGCTAGCCGTTCATCCGCCGCATATAATCCCCCAAGCTCTCGGCGGCCTGGCTTCCGCACTTTGTCAGCTCGCTCATAACCCGGTCGAAGCCTTTGCGGGTTTTGTACCAGTTGTCCGGGCTAATTCCGTTAACATCCACGGCGACGACGCGTATCTCCGCCTCGGGGAACGCGCATTGGTAATAAGTCAGCGCCCGCTTGGCATGGAAGGATTTGCAGCAGAGTATCGCCTTCTTTATTTCCAGCTTCATGCTGTCGCACATCCTGCGTGAGAAGAAGCCGTTTTCCCTTGTAAACGTGCTGTCGCATTCCGTTATGATACTATCGGCGGGCACGCCGTTCGTAACCAATACATGGAAAAAGAACTCGCATTCCGTTCCGTAGGGGCCGGGGTAGAGTGATGTATCGCCTCTGACCCCACCAAAGGCGCCGCGTGATACCGCGTACTTCCCTGAGGGAAGTACATACGGGGCGTAACCCGCGTTATACAGCTCCGCCGCCTTATCCGGCAGCGCCTGATGGCCGCCCCCCGGGATGAAGATTATATCCGCTTCTCCCGGCCCGTCATTTACGAAGATAAAGTCTGTGATATCTTGAATAAGTCGTGGTATAATATTAAAACCCTCTTTCACTGTTTCATCTGTTCTCCGTAATCTGTTATCTGCGCTCTATAAGGGCCTCATCCCATTCTTCCGGGGCGGCTATCCCCAATAATTCCGCGACAGTGGCGGCTACATTGGATAAGCCGAATGCCCCATCCTTAATCTTATATCCTTCTGCCCCGATAATTATAAAGGGCACCGGGTTCAGCGTATGCGCGGTCTTAGGCGATTCCTTCCCTGACTTGGATTTTTCAATCATCTCATCGGAGTTGCCGTGGTCTGCGGTTATTATCAGCGTTACGCCTTTTTCGCGCGCAGCTTTAGCGATCCGAGCCAAACATAGATCCACGGTCTCCACCGCGATAACGGCGGCGTTGAAGTTCCCTGTATGGCCCACCATGTCCCCGTTAGGGAAATTGGCGCGGATAAAACTGTAAGAACCGTCATTTATAGCCTCGATAACCGCGTCCGTCACCTCAGCCGCTTTCATCCAGGGCCTTTCGTCGAAACTCACTTTATCGGACGGTATCTCCTTATATTCTTCCAGTTTTTCCGAGAATTTACCGTTGCGGTTGCCATTCCAGAAATAAGTTACATGACCGTATTTCTGCGTCTCCGACACGGCGTATTCCTTGACGCCGTGCTGGATTAACAGCTCCGTCAGCGTGTTCTTTATGTCCGGCGGGCTGACAAGGAATCGCTGCGGGATATTCAAGTCCCCGTCGTACTGCAGCATTCCTGCATAGGTGACCGCCGGGTAGATTTCCCTGTCGAAAGCGTCGAAATCGTCGTTATCGAAGGCAAGGCTTATTTCGATGGCCCTGTCGCCGCGGAAATTAAAGAGGGCGACGCTGTCCCCGTCCTGGATTCGGCCTACCGGCTCCCCGTTCTCCGCGATAACGAAGGGGGGAAGGTCTTGATCTATTATGCCCGCGTTTTCGGCGCGAAGGGTTTCGACGGCCTCCGTCGCCGACGCGAAGGTTCTGCCCCGGCCCAGCACATGGGTGTCCCATCCGCGTTTAACCATACCCCAGTCGGCGTTGTACCGGTCCATCGTAATCTTCATCCTGCCGCCGCCGCTGGCGATTCTGCCGTCGAACCCGCCGGAGTTAAGCCCCGCGAGATGACTCTCCAAATCGCCGATATACTCCACCGCGCTTGTGGCGGGCACGTCGCGCCCGTCGAGAAGTATGTGTACCCTGGCGCGTTTTACCCCTTCGGCTTTGGTTTGTGTAAGCATCGCTTTCAAATGGGCAATGTTGGAGTGAACATTTCCGTCGGAAAGCAGCCCGATAAAATGAAAGGACCCGTTGTCGGCGCAGTTGTTTACCAATTCCTGCCAAGCCCTAGACGTAAACATCCTGCCGCTCTCGATGGACTCGTTTACGAGCTTCGCGCCTTGACTGTAAACCTGGCCGCAGCCCAGGGCATTATGCCCCACCTCGCTGTTGCCCATGTCGTCGTCCGACGGCAGGCCTACGGCGGTTCCGTGGGCTTTGAGCGTCGCCGAAAGCCCCTCTTTCATTAACGCGTCCAGGGTTGGCGTCCTCGCGGCCGCCACGGCGTTGCCGAACGTTTTTTCGCTGACGCCGATTCCATCCATAACAATCAAGGCTAATCTGTTCATTTTGGCCTCCTGAATACTAACTGTAGTATAGTGTATTATATTTAGTTGAAATAGGTATTGTGTTTTGGGGAATGCTGTGGTAATATTTAAGCAAGTAATAATGATGGAGGATGAAGGTTATGAATAACGAAGATAAGATCCTCTCCGTGCTGGAAATCGTGGTCACTAAGATTAGCAGCCTTGAAGCAAGATTCGACGGCCTTGAAGCAAGATTCGACGGCCTTGAAGGTAAAGTAGGCGGCCTTAGTGAGAGCGTCAGCAAACTCTGGGAAAGCCAGACCAAGCTTTGGGAGAATCAAGTCAGACTGGAGCAGGGTCAGGCCGAAACTAATCGGCGGTTAAGCGTAATCGAAGGCGACGTTGCCGTACTCAAGGACGACGTCGCTATACTCAAGGACGACGTCGCCATACTCAAAGACGACGTCGCCGTACTCAAAGACGACGTCGCCGTACTCAAGGACGATGTTGCTATACTCAAGGGCGACGTTGCCGTACTCAAGGGTGATGTCGCCGTACTCAAGGACGATGTATCCGTGCTCAAGGACGATGTATCCGTGCTAAAGGACGACATCACCGTACTCAAGGACGATGTCCAGATTGTCAAGGAAGACCTGAGTGAGGTTCGTTCAAGCTCGAACCGGCTCATCGACTGGGCTGAACGCTCCGAGGAATCGGTTGGTATCCCGTTCTTTGAAAAGATGGCAAAGTAGTATTAACCCTTACTTTAATATAAAAGTAAACTCCGCTTCGCACGCCTTCTCACCGTTAAAATAGGCTGTTCCGCTGCCGATCCCTGCGACAGACTTGAGCTTTAATATATCCACCTCAAACCGCAGCACACCGCCGGGTGTTACCATCCGGCGGAATTTCGCCTTGTCGACGCCGCCGAGGAACGCAAGGCGGCCTTTATTTTCCGGCATAGTAAGGATACAGAATCCCCCGGCTTGAGCCATCGCTTCTAAGATCAAGACCCCTGGCATCACCGGCTCCCCGGGGAAATGCCCAGCGAAGAACGGCTCGTTCATCGTGACATACTTTTCCACGACGGCGCGGACGCCGGGCTCGTTCTCCAAAACCCTGTCTATTAGGAGAAAGGGCTGCCTGTGAGGCAGCACTTCCATTATCTTTTTAATATCGTATTGCTCCATTATTGCCCCTCCCACTTCTTCAAACACAGGCAGGCGTTGTGGCCGCCGAAGCCCAGGGACGTTGTCAGCGCGTAGTCTATTTCAGCGTTACGGCCTATGCCCTTCACATAATCCAGGTCGCAGCCTTCGCCGGGGTTCTCCAATCCTATCGTAGGCGGAACAAACCCGTCCCTAAGGGCTAAAGTACACACAATCGCCTCCGCAGCGCCAGCGGCGCCCAGCATATGGCCTGTCATGGATTTTGTGGAAGAGAACGGTATATTATACGCCATGTCTCCGAAAACGGACTTTACCGCAAGGGTCTCCGGCAGGTCGTTCGCGGGGGTGCCGGTACCATGGGCGTTTATGTAGCCTATTTTGTCATGCCCCGCCTCCGCGTCTTCCATAGCGAGACGCATAGCACCTGCCGCCCCGGCGCCGTCCGGCAGCGGAGCGGTCATATGATAAGCGTCGCTGGTGGCTCCGTACCCCGCCACCTCGGCGTAGATATTGGCATTCCTCGCTAACGCGTTATCCAAGCTCTCCAAGATCAAGGCCCCGGAGCCTTCGCCCATTACAAACCCCGCGCGGTCACGGTCAAAAGGTATCGACGCCCTTGCGGGGTCGTTCGATTCGGACAGGGCTGTAAGGTTTGTGAATCCGGCGATGCCCATTTCGGTTATCGTCGCCTCCGCCCCGCCCGCGATGGCAATATCCAAATATCCGTGGCGTATGGCCCGGGCCGCCTCGCCAATTGTATTTACGCCTGTGGCGCAAGCCGAGACTACCGGCAGGCTTGCACCGTGTATCCCGAAACGAAGGGCGATAAGCCCTGCCGCCATATTGGCGATGGTCATAGGGATAAACAGCGGGCCTACGCGGTCCGGGCCTTTCTCAACGAGCTTGCGCACCTGCTCCTGCATCGTGATAAGCCCGCCAATGCCAGAGCCGAAATAAACTCCAGCCCGGAACGACCCCTTGAGCGCGTCCTCGCCCAGCCCTGCGTCGGATACGGCGTCAACCGCCGACGCCAGCGCGTACTGGGCATAGAGATCCATACGTTTCGTCTCTTTCTTTTCCATATAGTTTTCGGGGCGGAAGTCCTTGACCTCTGCCCCAATCTTAACCTTAAACTGCGTGGTGTCGAAGCGCGTGATAGGGCCGATACCCAGACGCCCGCCCTTGATACCGCCCCAGAACTCCGCGACGGTGTTACCCAAAGGCGATATTATTCCCAAACCGGTAATCACTACACGCTTATATCCGTTTATAATAACATCATCCCTCCATCAATACGTATGACCTCGCCGGTGATGTACGGGCTGTTCGCGAGAAAACAGACGCAGTCCGCGACCTCTTCCGCTTCGCAGAAGCGTCCAAGCGGTATGCCCGAAAGCATCCTGGCGCGAACCTCATCGGAGAGCGCCCTGGTCATGTCCGTCTCCACAGCGCCGGGGGCAACGGCGTTACATGTTATACCCCTGGAGGCCAGTTCCGCAGCCGTGGTTTTCGTAAGCCCTATAAGCCCCGCTTTGCTGGCCGAATAGTTTGCCTGGCCCGTATTGCCGCCAAGCCCCGCCACGCTGGATATGTTCACAATGGCGCCGGAATGCTGCTTCAGCATAATAGGGGCCGCGTGGCGCGTCATATTGAACGCCCCTTTCAGGTTCACGGCCAGCACTAAGTCGAATTCCTCTTCCCTCATGCGGATCAGCAGATTGTCTCGGGTTATCCCGGCGTTATTTACCAGCGCGTCAATACTCCCCAGCTCATTTTTAACCGCTTTAACGACGCGTTCGGCGTCGCCGAAATCGGCTACGTCGCCTTCGAGAGCCATGTCAAATGCTTGAATAACGTCTTCATTTATTACCTTATCCGTTATCGCGACCCTATACCCGCCGACCTTGAAACGATTGGCTATAGCAAGGCCAATCCCGCGCCCGCCGCCGGTTACAAGGGCTGTCTTCGCGCTCATAACCCCAGCTCCAAACAGGCTTTATCAAAACTGGCGGCGTCGTCTACATTAACCACCCTCGCTCCGGGCAAGAGCTTCTTTATAAAGCCGGTAAGGGTTTTCCCCGGGCCGATTTCGATAAACGTGTCAGCCCCCAGCTGGGACAGCTTCCTAACGCAGTCCGCCCAGTTCACGGTGGCGGATATCTGCCTTACCAGCGTAGGCACTATGTTCCGTTTATTCTTGATTACCTCGCCGTCCACGTTAGACACTACGGGAAGCTGCATATCCTCAAAGGGTATGTCCCTCAGGCAGTCTTCCAGCTTATCGGCAGCGGGGCGCATATACACGGTATGATAAGGCCCGCTGACGGGCAATCTAACCGTAATCTTAGCCCCTATCTTCTTGCAGAGGCTCTCGGCGCGTTCCACCGCCGCCCTTGCGCCCGAGATGACGAGCTGCCCCAGCGTGTTCACGTTCGACACGCTGACGACCTCATTGCCCTTGCTTGCTTCCTTGCAGGCGTCCTGGGCCTTGTCGTCGTTAAGGCCTATCACAGCGCTCATCACGCCGTCAACCATCGACGATGCGTCCGCCATGTATCTGCCCCTTTGGCACAGGAGTTTAAGCGTCCGTAAAAAGTCCAGCGCGCCGGAATACCACAGCGCCGTATACTCGCCCAGGCTAAGTCCTGCCGCGCAGGTAGCTTTAAGCCCCCGCTCGTTTAACAGCGACGCCGCCGCCGCGCTGTGGGTATATATGCAGGGCTGGCAGTACAGCGTATTGTTAAGGCGCTCCTTATTCGCGTCGTCGAAGCATATTGAGCGCAGCGGAAACCCCGCTTCTTCCTCGGCGCGGTCAAACATGTCGCGGCACACGCCAAAATTGTTATAGAGATCGCGGCCCATGCCGGCGTACTGCGCGCCCTGGCCGCTGAAAACCACTGCTGCGGTCATTTCTTCACCTCATAAGAGAAGAACTCAGAGCCGAGAGCTCAGAGCTCAGATAGTTACTCTAAATAGTTACTTTAAAAGTTCAGAGTATTGTCCGGCAATCTCTTTAATAATTTCTTCGCAGGTCTGCTCAATGCGCACAAGACCGGCGATTTGCCCCGCCATCAATGTCCCGTACTCGGTATCGCCGTCGACGACGGCTTTGCGGAGAGCGCCTGCGCCTACGGCTTCCACCCGCTTGACGTCGGGTTCGTCCTTGCCCAGCTCTTCCTTCTCGGCGGCAAGGAACAAGGCCGTCAGCTTATTACGCAGCGCACGAACCGGGTGCCCGGTGATGCTTCCTGTTACCTCGGTGTCGATATCCTTCGCTTTCAGTACCTTATCCTTATAATTTTGATGTATAGGGCATTCCTTCGCAGCAAGGAAACGCGTGCCTATTTGCACGCCCTGCGCGCCCAGCATAAAAGCCGCCGCCATTCCGCGCCCGTCGGCTATGCCGCCCGCCGCGACGACCGGTACGCTTACGGCGTCGGCTACCTGGGGTACCAGGCACATCGTTGTAATCTTGCCTATATGGCCCCCGGCCTCCATCCCTTCGGCTATGACGGCGTCGGCCCCGGATTTCTCCATGCGACGGGCTATGGCCACTGAGGGCACGACCGCCAGGTATTTTATACCCTTTTCTTTACAGCGCGAAGCAAGCCCCGACGGAGCGCCGGCCCCCGAGATAATTACGGGGACGCGCTCGTCTATCACCGCGGATATAACGTCCTCGGCGTAAGGCGAGAGCATCATTATGTTTACCGCGAAGGGCTTGTCTGTTAATTTTCTGGCCTTGCGTACCTGGGCGACTACGATGTCGGGGGTGAAGTTCCCTGCGGCAATCGTACCGAGCCCTCCGGCCTCGGATACGGCGGCCGCAAGCCCCGCGTCCGATATTCCTGCCATGCCGCCCTGTATGATCGGGTGACGCAGGTTAAGCAGATGGCAAATACTCATTTGTTATTTCTTGGCGCTTTCAACGTACCGCACCGCGTCGCCCACCGTAACAAGGCCCTCGGCGTCGTCGATGGTTACGTCGTATTCTTCCTCGATATCGTTGATGACCTGGAACAGGTCAAGCGAATCGGCTTTAAGGTCATTCTTAAAATCCGTGTCCATTGTGATACTCTCCGCGTCGATGCCCAGCTGCTCGGCGATAATGCCGCGAATTTTTTCAAAAACCATGATGTAATCCTCCCTTTAATTAATACTGATATATCAGTGTTCCCCATGTCAAACCGGCTCCGAAGCCCGCGAACATGATTTTATCGCCCTTCTCGATCATCCCGCGCTCCAGCATAACGGACAGCGCAATAGGCACGCTAGACGACGAGGTGTTTCCGAACTCATTAATCGTGACGAAAAACTTGTCCATCCCCGTTTTAAGCTTCTTCGCTATGCCGTTTAAGATTCGGGCGTTGGCCTGGTGACATACGACGTACTTGATGTCGTCCATCGTGAGGCGGGCCTTTTCAAGCGTCGCGGATATGCTCTTGGGTATCTCCCTGACCGTGAAGTCATAAGTGGCGCGCCCGTCCATAATAACGAATGGTTCAACCGGGCCTTCGTCCTTGTGCCACGCGTTGTTCACGGGGAGCCTTCCGCCCCGTATAGCCGTAGCCATTTCGCCGTCGGTATGCAGATCTTCGGCTAATATACCGCCGGGTCCTCCGTCATACTCCATTAAAACGCCGCCTGCCCCGTCGCCGAACAGCACGCAGGTGCCGCGGTCACTCCAGTCCGTTATCTTTGTTAGGGTATCCGAGCTGATTACAGCCGCCGTCTTATAAACCCCGGATGTCAGCATCTTTTCCGCTACGGAAAGGGCGTAGACGAAAGCGGTGCACGCCGCGTTCATATCGAAAGCGAAGGCGTTCTTCGCTCCGTTATCCCTCAGCACAAAGGCCGAAGACTGGGGCGTCATATAATCCGGCGTTACCGTGGAAAGTATGAGCAAGTCCACATCTTCGGGGCCGCGCCTCGTCCCTGTAACCAGCTGCTTGAAAACGTCTGAAGCAAGCGACGCGGTGGTTTCCCCCTGGCTTACCCGGCGGGTATTTATGCCTGTCCTGGTGATTATCCACTCGTCGCTGGTGTCTACAAGGCGCGTAAGGTCGTCATTTGTAACGACAAAACCCGGAACCGCCCGCGCCGCCTTTATAATGCGTGTGCCTGCCATTCATGCTCTCCTAAGTCCAATATTGTAGTGTATTTAAGCAAATTTGTCAATAATGAATTAATTTCCTATCAGAACCTCGCTCCACACACGGTCAAAGTCGTCGCGGAAGTCGCCTAGATCCTCAAAGAACTCACAGCGGGCTATTTCCTCGTCGGTGGCCCAGAATATCGGGTTCTCCATCAGCTCAGGGTCGATCAGCTCAAGCGCAGACCTGTTCGCAGTGGAATAGCCCAGGTATTCGGAGTTAAGCGCCGCGATTTCGGGGCGGCAGAGGAAGTCGATGAACTTCATCGCGTTTTCCTTATTCGGGGCTGTTTTTGGTATCACAAGGCCGTCAACGAAAATGTTTGAGCCCTCTTTGGGAATCGTATATACCAAATTTTCATTCTCGAACTGGCAAAATTGGGCGTCTCCTGAATACATTACAGCCATTATTCCTTCCCCGCCGATCATCTTGTCCTTGACAGGCTCGCCCAGATAAGCCTTAACCAAGGGCTTCTGCTCAATCAGAAGGGCGGCGGCTTCGTCCAGCTCCCCAGCGTCCAGCGTGTTTACTGAATATCCAAGCATTTTAAGCGGCGCGGTCATCGCGTCGCGGACGCTGTTATACATGAATATTTCGCCCTCGTAGCGTTCGTCCCACAGTGCTTCCCAGCTGTCGATAGGCTCGTATACCCGTGTGCTGTCATATAATATGCCTACCGTCCCCCACATATACGGGACAAAGTATTCATTGGCTGGGTCAAAGTACAGGTTTTTGAAATTATCGTCAATATGGGAATAGTTGGGTATTTTTGACATGTCCAGCTTTTCCAGCAGGCCGTCGTTCACCATTCGTTGAACCATATAATCCGAAGGCAGGATAACGTCATAGCCGCCGGTGTTCTTCACCTTGATGTACATGGATTCGTTTGTGTCGAAGGGCTCGATAATAACGGATATGCCGGTCTCCTCGGTGAACATGTCCACAACGTCGGGGTCGATGTAATCCTGCCAGTTGTAGAAGATCAGCTCTTCCTTGTTCTTCCCGCAGGCGGATAGGAATGAGGATGTAATGGCCACAAAGACACAGAGTAATACAAAGAAAATCTTTTTCATGTTCTTATCTCCTTCTTTTTATTTTTTTTGAGTTCGCGGGCGTCGCGCCTGTTTATCAAGAACAACAGCAGCAGCACCACTACGAACATAAATGTGGACAACGCGTTGATTTCGGGGTTTATGCCCCGCTTGGCCGCCGAGGAGTAGATGATGATGCTCAGGTTGGAAACTCCCGGCCCCGTTGTGAAGAAGCTGATGACAAAATCGTCCAGAGACAGCGTAAACGCGAATATCATCCCCGTTACGATGCCCGGAAGCAGCTGGGGGAACACCACCCTCCAGAAGGACGTGAAGGGCTTCGCCCCTAAGTCCTGCGCCGCTTCGTATATGGCGGGGTCCAGCTGGCGCACCTTTGGCAGCACCGACAGCGTAACATAGGGTATGTTGAATGTGATATGGCTCATAAGCAGCGTCCCGAAACCCAGGTTCCCCTTCCCAATGAGCCCGACGATAAACAGAAACAATAGCATCAGCGAAACCCCGGTTACTATATCGGGGTTCATAACCGGGATATTGCTCAGGTTAAGAATCACTTTGCGCGGGGTTCTCCGCATCGCGTTTATCCCGAGGGCCGCCGCGGTTCCGATGGCAGTCGCCGTCACCGCGGATATAGCCGCTATCAACAACGTATTGTATAGAGCCTGGATTATCTGCCTGTCCTTAAACAGCTCCCCATACCATTTGAGCGAGAACCCGCCCCAGACTCCCCTGGACTTCGCCTCGTTGAACGAAAAAACAATCAGCACAACGATGGGAGCGTAGAGAAATATCAGGATCACGGCAAGGTATGCCCGTTTTAGCACTTTCATATCAGCGTCCCGCCTTCGTTGTCTTTATCCACCCTCAGCACAATCATCATCGACAGAATGATTACCGCCATCAGTATGAGCGACAGCGCGGCGCCGAAATTCCAGTCATAAGCGGTAAGGAACTGGTTCTCTATAAGGTTGCCGATTAGCATGTACTGGCCCCCGCCCAGGAGGCTTGGGATGATAAATGTCGTTACCGCAGGCATGAATACCATCGTTATCCCCGAGACTACGCCCGGCACGCTGAGGGGCAGCACCACCCGTTTAAAGACCGTGACAGGGTTTGCCCCAAGGTCCTGGGCGGACTCAACAAGGCTGTAGTCGATCTTGGCAAGCGCGGTGTGTATCGGCAGGATCATAAAGGGGAGGAAGTTATACACCATCCCCAGAATAACCGCCGAATCGGTATATAATATATCTATCTTAGGGAGCCTTAAAAAGGCCAGTAAACTGTTAAGAATCCCGTTGGTCTCCAGGATGGACATCCACGAATAGGTTCTGAGCAGATAGTTCATCCACATCGGCACCGCGAAGAGGAAAAAGAGCGTGGATTTCCCTGCGAACTCGGGCCTTGAGAGTATATAGGCCACGGGATAGCCCAGCAGCAGGCATATGGCCGTCGATATCGCGGCTATACGTATGCTGTTAAGCAAGACGCTTAAATACATCGGCTCAAACGCCCTGGAAAAACCCGCCATCGTGAACGCCCCGTCCGTGTCGGTGAAGGCGTAGTAGCCTGTAAGGAACAGCGGTATGATGATAAACAGGGCCATCCATACTAAATACGGGCCGGAGATCCATTTATTTCTCACTGGCTCTTCCTCATTATGTGTATTTCCTCCGGCTCGATGCTGACGCCCACCCGGCCGCCTATCTCCGATTTATCCGTTGAGTGAACCGT
>JAISVU010000070.1 GCA_031271375.1 Clostridiales bacterium
CGGCGGCCGCGACTTCATCTATTGAAAGAGCGCCTTCCTTCAAAAGCCTTTCAGCCGATTGCATGCGGATGGAGATCGCGTATTGATAAACGCTCCTGCCTTCGGCTTTTAAGAAGATATTGCTTAAAAACTCCGGCGTCGTCCCAGCGTGGGCGGCCAGCCGCGTAAGCGATATGTTCTCGTTAAAATGCTCCTCAATATATGCCTTTACTTTTTCCACGAGCTTCGCGTTATCCCCGCTCCTAAGCTCCAAGACATAAGCGCAGAAGCCCTTTAACGCGGCGTCCATCATCGCCTGGGCTTTGTCCAGCGTGTCCAGCTTTATTATCTCGTGGGTAGGGAATATGCTTGAGAACCGTTCTTCAACGTTCATATGCTGCTCGCTGGCGAAGCGGTTTATCGAAAAAAGGATGTCCAGCATGATTTTGGGGATGAGCCGTTCGGGGAGCGGGCTGCACTGTCTTAATGCGGCGATGATCTGCTCAAGGAGGATTTTGCATTCCTTATATTCCCCCGTCACGGCGGAATAAACAAGCCGCTCCTCTTTGTCCAGCGGATATCTGTAGGTAATATTGTTCATCGGCTCGACGAATTGTATCGGGATCACGGTGCCGTAGCCCATGTAATGCCTGTACCTAAGAGCCGCTTCGGATTCCTTGTATGACACCGCGATATCCCTCGGGTCATTGTATACCCTTCCCAAACCCACGGTTACGTTTACTTGGGTCTGGTGAAGGATATCCAAGCGCAGCTCCTCGCAAAAATCCACAGTATCGAACAGCGCAGGTGAATCGCCCATTATCACGGTCAGTTCATTGAGGTTGTTCACCACCGCGGCGCCGTTCTTGACGCGGGCAAGCCCTTCATTGATTATAAGCAGGATTTTATAGACGAGCAGATGCTTCTCCATCTCATCCAGCGTTAGGATAATCTTTTTAAAATGATCGATTCGGACCGTGAATACGGCATAATCCGGCAAAAGGCCTATGCCGAAATATTCCAGGCTTGAGATAATCTCGTTAATGTCCTGTATGCTGCCGTTTAACAGGTTAATCATGAATTTATCGCGGAAGAGGGAGATATTGTCCTTGTACCGCCCCACAAGCCGCTCCCGCTCGCTGCCCATCCTTGATATGTCCTCAAATACCTTTTTCGCGTGGTTGAGGCATTTTTCAAGGTCGGCAGGCTTGACTGGCCTATACAGATAGTCGCATACCCCGTACTCCATTACCTTTTCCATATAATCCGCGTCATTATACGTTCCGTAGATGATGAAGCGCTTATCCGGGAAGAATTCGTATGTATCGCGTATCATCCGGGTCGCGGCAGCGCCGAAAAAACGTATGTCCGCGATAATCAAGTCCGGGGACAGCTCCTTAACCTGGCTTATGAAGTTAGCGCTGGAGTTAAGCCCCCCCACGATACGTATATCGGGGAAGGCCATCTTGATATAGGTCTTGAAATTCTTTAAGTTTTCCCCGTCCGTATCTGCCAGAAGAACCCTTAGCATTGGCCGTCTCCTAGTGATTTTATTGTGGAAGTATTATAACATATCGAAGGAACTGTTACCAGCCTTTTCCTAGTCCCTGCCCCTAGTATATCTCCACCGTCAATACGCCTTTTTCGGCAGTCGTCTTAATTGTCATCGGCTCAGGCGATATATTTTTTATCTTCAGATCCAGCTTCCCCCTTCCGGAGGTCGTAGCGTCCCGCCCTTCCTCAACATACGGCACCGGTTCGGGATGCTTATGGCGTTCCACTATCTCCATCCCGGCAATTTCCGCCGCGTTAAAGAGGGTAGTGCTGACCTGGCACACGCCGCCCCCGTAACCCTTCGTCTTCTTCTTGTTAAAGTATACCGTGGCCAGCTTATAGCCGCTGGCTTTGCCTGTAGGCCCTACGGCGTCGTTGAAGGAAAACGTCGCCCCCGGCATGATCACATAGCCGTTTATGGCTTCGGCCGCGAGTTCTATGTTCTTTGAGCGGTTTTTACCGCTTTTTCTATACCATGTGGTGAAGGACGCCTTTGCCTGCTTTTCCGCCGGTTCCTTAACCGCGTCGCTTGCCTGGGCTTCCAGCGGGAACGCGGCGGTCTGCGCCTCCCTTGTCGTGCAGCCCGTAAGCATTAGAGCCGCGATTATTATTATGGCTTTCTTCATTTAAAACCACCCCTTCATTTTATTATCCGTAAATCGCGGGAAATAACTCGCCAAAACCTCTAGGAAATATTTTCTTTTTAATATTTTGCAAATATAGTTGACATATAAAAAAAATATTTGTATAATGTCTGTAACATATTCGTAATAATTACAAACTGAGGCGAATAAAATGAAGAAAATCATAGCTTGTCTTACTATATTCGTTTGCTGCCTATGCGCGCACTACTGCGCCAAAGCGGATTCCATTGTGGTGGTATCCCAGGATTACGCCGAGGCCCTGCAAAACCCCTGGTTTGGGGCGGATGTCGCGGGAACATACACGGAGGGCGAGGTCATTGACGCCCTAGCCTTTGAAAACGGCTGGATATCTTTCAACAGCGACAACGGCGCGGCGTACATGCCCGTTGAAAGCGTGGCGGTAATTCAAGCCGAAGGGCTTGTCTGCCAGGACATCGCTTATCTCTTGGACGAGCCTACCCCCTTCGGGCAGGTTACGCGCACGGCGGGTATGGGCGAGGTTATGAACATTATCGGCTATTATGGGGATTATTATGCCGTGGATATCGGCGGCGAAACCCTTTACGCGCACAGGCGCGACGTTCTTGGAACCCTCCTGAGCTACCTGGGGGAATACGGCCCGACCCCAATGGTGCTGAACCTCGATATAGCGGGGCAGCAATACGCCGCTGCCGATGTTCAGTTCGTGGACTACGCGCCGAACCGCGACATGATCGTGACGAATACGACGGACGGTTTGAATATACGCACTTCTCCCAGCGCCGAAGCCGAGGTTCTGCTATGCGTCCCTAACGGGAATTATTTACAGGTGCTTGAGTACGGCACAGACTGGCACTATGTCTCCTACGCGGGCGTCACAGGCTTTGTCAGCAATAAGTATACCGAGTATACCGGCGACGGGGACTATTTTGCGCTGATGGAGAATGCGGTGCCGCTGGGCGCTTTCTCAACGCTGGGCAGCCAGGCGATAGATTACGCGAAGCAGTTCATCGGCACCCGCTATGTTTACGGCGGCACCAGCCTGACGAAGGGCGTTGACTGCTCGGGCTTCGTATACTCCGTCTTTAAGTATATCGGCGTAAACCTCAACCGTTCAGCGAGGGATCAGTTCAAAAACGGCACCGCGATATCCAAATCCGAGCTGCAGACGGGAGACCTGGTGTTCTTCGCCACGGGCGGCGGCAGGACGATATCCCATGTGGGCATATACATAGGCGACGGCGAGTTTATACATTCCTCCAGCTCAAATAAGCGGGGCATAGTAATATCAAACCTTAACGATTCTTATTACGTAAGAACCTACGCCAACGCCTGCCGCGTCTTGAATTAATCAAACTGAGACGGATTTGGCTTTATATTCCCTGATAGTGCGGCATACCTCGAAGATTTCTTCCATATCATCCTCGCTTTGCGCTCCCATCAAGTTTTTAACGAACCGTATTTTGGCGTTTTGAACGAACTGATTCTGCAGACGGATCAGTTCGTTTTCGTCTTGGCTTATCGCCGCGAGAAGATAGGTGTCTAAACTTTCGTCGTTGATGACAAGCGGGATAAACGGTTCGATCATTTCAATGACTTCCTTGAAGGTTTTGCCGCTGGGGCCGCGTTCGATGCCCATGTCTATAAAGCCCAAAAAGCTGTCTATATTCATAAAGATCATTTTCTTAAGCCTGTTATAGTCGTAATCCTGAAACATCGTCTTAATCTCAGACAAATATATATTCAGCGCAGCGCTTGATAGCATTTCGTTCAAATCTAACAATCCCCCTTCATGCCACTTATTATTTCTCAAACGCCAAATAAAAAACTATTAAAATGTGGCTATTGTGTTGTGGAATAATATGTGCTATTATGGAATATGTTTCCGCATTCTGAACTCAGTGGATTCTTCATGGACGGAGGCCCGTATGAAAACCATCGGCATTATTGGAGCAATGGAAGAGGAAGTCGCTATACTAAAGTCACGCCTTGAAATTATAACGGCTAAGAATATCGTCGGCGTGGAATTCTACATGGGGAACCTTAACGGAAAAAACACGGTGCTTGTGCGTTCGGGCATAGGAAAGGTGAACGCGGCGGTTTGCACACAGGTCTTATCTGATATTTACGGGGTGGACTGCGTTATAAACACCGGTGTTGCCGGCGCGCTTCATCCAAGCCTCGGGATATGCGACGTCGTGGTTTCAAGCGATGTCGTCCAGCATGATTTTGACGCTTCCGGCTTCGGCTACAAGCCGGGCATCATTCCGCGTATGCCTGTGTCTTATTTCCCGGCGGATGAAGAGCTGGCGCGTATGGCTATGGAAGCCTGCGCGGAAACGGCGCCGAACCAAACCGCAATGCACGGGCGCATTACCAGCGGCGATCTATTCGTATCGGACGCTGCGGTAAAGCAGAAAATCCATAAGGCGTTCGACGCGCTCTGCGTGGAAATGGAAGGCGCGGCGATAGGCCACGCCTGTTACCTGAACAAAATACCCTTCATCATAATCCGCTCAATGTCCGACGCCGCATCCGGCTCCGCCGAGGTCGATTATAACGCCTTTGCGGCGCAAGCGGCGGAGCAAAGCAGCGCGATAGTCGAACGCATGATAAAGGACATCAGCTGATACTTTGGGTTCTTCTTTTAAACATCCGAAAAGGCCGCCCTAAAACAGTTGTTTAAAGCGGCCTTTCCTTTTTTCTTCTGTACTCTTCTTTTAATCTTCCCTTTTACTTGCTTTCGTCCAAAAGTATCCCGGCCATTTCCAAAACCTTCGCGAACAGGTCCAGCGTCTTTTCCGGGGGTATCTCGCGGATTATCTCGTCCGAATCGGTATCGATCACCTTTACCATGATACGGTTGGTCTTGTCGTGCATACTGGCTTGCAGCATCCTGTGGGAATTTGCCAGCTTTCTGTTCGCTTCGTCAATAGCCATCTTTAGCATCTTCTCAGAGGCTTCCCCGTCGGGCTGCCTTTTGTTGTCCGCCTTTTCGGCGCTGCTCGGGCTCTTCGATACGTCGTCGGCAGCCTTCACTGCGGACGATAACCCCTCCGCCCCTGCGGGAACCGGCGGCGCGCTTGACTGCGCCGGGGCCTGTTTAACCGCCGGGGCCTGTTTTACCACAGGCGGCGGGGCGGTAGGTATTGAAATTTTTATAACGTTGTCAATCTCCATTTGACTTTCTCCCT
>JAISVU010000076.1 GCA_031271375.1 Clostridiales bacterium
CGAGAGGTTCGTTCTCGAATGTTACCGTCGCAGTCTGCTCAGAAATGACAACAACGTCCTTGTGGCTATTTTCGTCCAAGGCGTAGCCGTCCGGGGGAGTGACTTCATCCACATAGTAAGCGCCGGGTTCCACTTCTTCAATCGTGATTTTGCCGCTGACGTCGGTGGAGTAACTGCCTATAACGCCGCCTGTGGCGTTAGTCACCTTAAACTCAGCGCCCGCAAGCCCCGTGCTTGTCCCGGCCTCCAACTTGACGATTTCCAACTTGCCGGGTTTTTCCGGTTCCTCTGTGGGAGCGGGAGTATTGCTCGGCGGCGGGGTAGTTGTATCCGGCGGCGGGGTTGTTGAACCCGGCGTCGGCGTCGGGTCATCCGGGGGCGGGGTCGTTGAACTTGGCGTCGGTGTCGGCGTGTCAGGTTCCGGTTCCGCTTCAAAGGGTATTGAAAAATTGGAAAGCTGATAGGGCATGGCGATTTCATACCGTTGATAATCGGTTTTGTCGGCATCATCCGAAGGTGTGCCGAAAAGCACGACTCCGCTGTCTATCGTCAATTCAGCCTTGACTTGAAAGCTAATGTCGTCCGTAACGGCGTCCTTGGGGACTTTAATTTTTATCGGCGTCACGTTGTCAACGCCGTCAGCGGGGATGGGGTTGTCCGAGGCGTCCGTGATAATCGTGCCTGCGGGCGCGTTGGCGGGAAGCGTCAGCTTGATTTTTGTACCGCTCTTTAGCGAGTATGTGCTTGACTGCACGGTTAGAGTGCATACATAGTAATTGCCGTCTAGGGCAGGCTCAACATAACCCGTATAACCATAAATGGCGACATTCGGCATTGGCTCCGTGGCTGTCCGCGCAAGGTTTATAAGGTGTTTTGCGAACGCTACGGTTTGGGCGTTTCCTGTCCAGAGCGAATCGTCGGAATACTCAGACGAGCTTTGGTCTGCGACTGCGCGGATGGCCGCTTTTGTGGCGGCGTATATCTGCAAATCCGTCAGACCGGGGAACTGGGTTGTTATAGTGTCCCTTGTAACATAGGGAACGGAATTGTGAAGAACGGTGGCAACCATAGGGGAAAGGTTGGTCCCGCTTATGGATACCGGGTATTGTCCGTTCGGATGGGATTCGGCGGCGTGTAAATGCGGGTCAACGCAAAACGCCGGGTACCTCGCGCCGTCAACCTCAATATAAGATTCTTTGCCGATATTGTCGCCGTCATAGGCTATAGTACCCGTGTCAATCGCGCCGCTGGCCTTTACCATAACGATAATATCTTCCGCACTGGGCGGCGCTGCGGGTTCTTCCGCTTTAATTACAGCGGGCGGCGGGTAAAACGGCAGAACCGCGCCTAAAGCTATAAGAACCGCCATAAGCGCGGCAACAAATCTTTTGCCTATACTAAAACCTCCTTGCATTTAATTGACAAAAAAGGAACTAACAAAAAAGAAGCCCGCCGGCGTTTGTACCGGTAAGCCTCTTTGAAAATGTGTTGTTCTCTGCTTCGGCTATTTCATAAATCCCTGTACGCAGTACAGCGTATGCACATCGTCGAAAGCCGCACCTACGCCTATATACTTCAAATCGGGGTTAAGTATGATGTTCTTGTGCGCTTCCGACCCCATCAGTATTGACACAAGGCTGTTCGCGGCCTCCGGGCCGTATCTTACGGAACTGCACAGCACGATGTTTTCGCCTCCGTATGTGTACGGCAATCCTTCATACGCGCTTGCAGGAGCTTCACCGTTAGGGCGCGTGTGGGAGAATTTTGTTATTAGTTCATTGCCCCTCGTTTGCGCCGCCGCGTCCAACTCCGCGAATGTTTCTAGCTGTGAAAGCCCTTCCCGCTGGCGTATCTCGTTTACAAGCCTGACTACTTCCGCCTCCAAAGCCCTTAACTTTTCTTCCTTTGAGGGTTCCGGTTCGTCCCAAGGGGCAACCGCCCCGTATGGCTTTTGCGCTTCGTAAGTCCGGCGCAGCAGCCAGTCACGGTAATCGTCCGGCAGTCCGTTTCCGTCATAGTAAGGTAATTGACCGCTTGTTATGTTCACCGTTCGGGTGTTTGCGTCCCAATCAACCGCCGCGTACATCGCCGCCGCCAAGTCGCGTACAGTTATGAATACCGTATCGTTTTGGAACAGCGGGGGCATTGTCAGTTGATAAGACGCCGCGTCATCCAATTCCACGCATGATACTTCTCCGGGGCAGGCTTCAAAATTTTCCGTGGGATAATGGCCGTAATTAAAGTGGTAATGGCTGAACCCGCCCAAAGTATCGTGGTGGCTGATATGTTGCTCGCCCTCCTTCAGCCCAATATTGCTCTGATAATATGTGTAGAAGATTCTGCCGGGGATTATCTCTAAGTCCCCATGATTTTGAAAGTAAACTCCATATGGCCCAATCTCCGCTTCCCAGCCCAACGCTTCAGCTATCCGCGTCACCGGGACCATTACCCGTCCGTCAATCATTGTCGGCTCTTGCTCTAGCTGAACCGGCTGCCCGTTCACTTGCACAGTGATGTTGTCTGCGGCGTAGGCCGTCAGGCCGAAAATCATTATTCCCAAAACCAGCGCCGTCGCGAATACAGACGTAAACTGCCATCGCTTCTTTGTCATTTTCAACAAATCCCTCCGTAGGATAATATACTTTATTTTACATCATTTCCTTTATTTGTATATCATTATACGACATATTTCGCAGTTTGTCAATAGAAAAATGTAAAATAATGGAAATTATTTTTCCGCTGTTTATTTCAATTCCCTCGCGCAGACCGCCCAGCGTTTTGTCGGCGTATCTATGACACAGGTTATCAGTACCAAGGTGTTGTCCCTGTACGTGCCGAGATACGAAAAATCCGTATCGCTTATCTGCTCCATAAGATACACTTCATAAGTGCGCGTTCCGTAGCGCGTCTCGTAGGTTATCAAATCGCCGTTCCGCAAATCCTTGACGCCCTTGAAATAATCGTGCGCCCCGCGGTTATGCCCCGCCAGCCCG
>JAISVU010000102.1 GCA_031271375.1 Clostridiales bacterium
AGCATCAACAACAACGTGATCGAGGCATACCCGCAGTTGTATTTGCTATATAACGGTTCCGCCAACATGCTCTGCATGGCAAAACAACTTTATTACTACAGCGAGGAAAGCGAAAAATATATCCCCTACGAGAACGACCGCTATTCAATGCCCTATCCCGCCTATGTTGACGGGCTGCACTATTTCAAGCACAGCCATCTGCCGGAGCGCCCTACCGTGTTCGGCGTCGTGCAACGGCGGCAGGACATAGTCAACGCGGAAGATTTGCGAGACGTCATCGGCTACACGATGATCACACGTACCTTTACGGAAGTCACCGGCAAGAGCTTGGAGCGCCGCAGCGAAATACGCGCCGTAATGACGCCGGCCGAGCTCGCCATCTACGAGGTGGCCGTGAAGCGGTTCGACAGCCTGATGAACGAATATTTCAAGAGCGTCAACATGTCCGCGCGCAAGTTGGCGCAAGCGAAAATTATCGCGCAAATCAAAATCATGCTGCGAATCTGCACCTGCGCCACCGTGCTGAAGGATTACAGGGGCGGCCCCATGACGGGAAAGCTGGAAGCCATATTCGCCAAAATGCAGGAAGCCCCCGGCAAGAGGGTCGCCATCGGCGTGCGGCAGAACAGGATCGTGCGGGCTTACGCGGACGCGGCCCGGCAGCGCTTCCCCGGCAGGCCCATCTTCACCGTCACAGGCAGCGAGTACCAGCCGCATCAGCGGCGCAACTTGATATACGGGCGGTTTGAGGATTACGACGATTCCATTCTGATCTGTACGCAGCAGAGCCTGTGCGAGAGCATCAGCATTGACAGCGTGGACGACTGCTTTATTTCCGAGTTCCATTGGAATGACAGCGCGACACGTTCTCATGTGAAAAGCATGAGCATTAGGAATTCTATGATTAAGCCATTTATTGCAATTTTGCTAAACGTAGGAATCCTAAGAGAACTAACAATTTGTGCGGTGGAATGAGGGAGTAACGCCCCGAAACGCCCCCCTAATACTCCGGCGTGCGAGTCATTGCAATAAGACAAAGTGCGAAGCCCGGTGAAGTCGGCAGAGAGGTGTCGTAGTGGGTAACAATACCCAACCGAAAACTATCCAGAGGTGGATAGCGCACCCTAGATGCCGGGGGTCTATAAATTACCCATGGCCAGTATGTGGTTTTCCACTGACGAAATCCCGAATTAAAGAATCTAAATCCAGAAGTAGCAGAAATGCTATTATCGCGTAAATAAGCGAGGTATGTGGGGTAAAGTAAAATCTGTCGTTATGAAATACCCTATAGTGTTACAGGCACTATCCAGCATACAGGTTCAGAGGGACGCCTAAAGGTAATTGTGTTCAGAACAAATTGTTGGAACGTGGAAAGGTCTGGCGTGGAGCCTGTTGCAAGGCTGTGAAGCGAGGAAAGGAAAACCGCGAGGTATAACTTTCCCTAATCCAGACTGAGAGAGCAGCCACAGTACCGTTGAAGCCGTGGAAACACGGCGGAGGGATAGGCTGTAGTCAGATTTTAGGTTAAATGTAACCTATATGGTCCACATAGGTTCGAGTAAGACTAAGAAAGGCAAACCTTGAAAGGTGATGCCGACTATGTCAACAACAGAAAAGGCGCCAAAGAAACGCAAATTAAGACATGCGGAATATTATGACTTCCAAAGTATTCAAGACCAGCTATATGCCGATAGCCTAAAGGGGAAAGTGTTTACCGGATTAGTGGACATCATTACCCGGCCAGAAAACATCAAATTGGCATATCGCAACATCAAGAAAAACAAAGGGAGCATGACAGCCGGCACAGATGGACGCACTATCAAAGATATTGGTGAGTTAGACGAAGAGCGACTTATTACCTTAGTGCAGAAGAAATTCAAATGGTATATCCCTCAAAGCGTTAAAAGAGTAGAAATACCAAAGGATAATGGGAAAATCCGTCCGCTTGGCATTCCTACCATCATGGATAGGCTAATCCAACAATGTGTACTGCAAGTGTTAGAGCCTATATGCGAAGCCAAATTCCATGACCATAGCTATGGTTTTCGTCCTACCAGAAGTCAAATCCAGGCCATAGCGAGGGTACACCAAAACACAAATGTTTTACAGCTTAAATACGTGGTAGACGTAGATATTAAATCCTTCTTTGACAATGTGAACCACGGCAAGCTGCTAAAACAACTCTGGACACTCGGTATTAGAGATAAAAAGCTGCTCTGCATAATATCAAGGATGCTCAAAGCAGAGGTTGCCAAAATCGGATTTCCCGAGAAAGGTACACCCCAGGGCGGAATAATCTCTCCCCTTTTATCGAACGTAGTACTGAATGAATTGGATTGGTGGATTGCAAGCCAGTGGGAAGAGTTCCCGACAAAACATCAATACAAGGAACAAGTCAACAAAGGGGGCGGCCCTCGTAAGGGCAATAAATACCGTGCATTAAGGGAAACTGAACTGAAAGAAATCACGTGCGTGCGATATGCTGATGACTTTCTCATATTCACCAATAACTTCCAAGATGCGGTTAAAATCTTCCACGCCACAAAAAACTGGCTCCAAGACAGGCTCGCTTTGGAAATCAGCTCTGAAAAATCTAAAATAATCAACCTAAAGGAAGATTATGCGGATTTTCTTGGCTTCAAATTCAAGGTGGTCAAGCGGGGCCAGAAAAAGAACAAATGCAAACATCACAAGATTAAGTGGACAGTAGAAAGCCATATCAAGGACAAGGCACTTCACAAAATAGTCCATAACCTGCGCCGATTAGCAGATGAAGTAGTACGTCCCCGTGGAGATAAGGGAGCTGAATATTCAGCGGTATGCAAATACAATGCCTATCTTCTTGGAATACATGACTACTACAAATATGCAACCGCTGTAAGTGTAGACCTAAAACCAATCGCCTTTCATGTCGAAAAGAACCTAAAGGGCAGGTTGAAAAAGCGAATTAAAACTGCTGAACAGTGTAAAAGAAAGCAAATTCCCCGAAATATGCCCAGAGTAATTAAAGAGCGGTACTCCGAAAGCAAGCAGATAAGGTTTGTAAACGGAAACGCAATCATCCCGATTGGATTTATTCAGCACAGATTTCCTTTTCAAAGGAAGTGGGGTCTTACCCCCTACACCGAAGAAGGACGCAATCTGATTCATCAAACTCTACAGGATGTAGACACGTACACGCTGAACTATCTTATGCGCAATCCAATCAAAAACCGCTCGGTAGAATACAATGACAACCGGTTATCACTTTACTCCGCGCAACGAGGTAGATGCGCAATCACTGGAAAGGAAATGGACATTGGCGACATCCACTGTCACCATAAGACCCCGAAGAATTTAGGTGGCACCGACAAATATCAAAATTTGGTACTTGTCTGCGTTGATGTACATCGGTTGATCCATGCTACTGACCCAATAGTCATTGAACGCTATCAAAAGAAACTCAAATTAGACGCTGAACAGCAGAAAAAGCTTGGCAACCTACGCCTTCTTCTCAACGTTGAGAACCATAAGGAGAGCAAAACAGCCTAGAATTTGATGGCAAGCCGTATGAACTGAAAGGTTCACGTACGGTTTAGAGCGGGGGAAAAGCCGACGATAATTTCACAGGCTTACCTATCGCTATGCCGCATGGCGCAGTTCTATTACAGGTTCATCCGCTACACCTCTACCCGGCAGAAAAACATCTACTATGTGAATTACCCCGACAGCATAGAAACCAACTTGATTTACCTGCTGGTGGCCAAGGAGCGGATGCTGCGGTTTCTAAAGGGGCAGGACATTTCCTTTGAGGCGCTGTTTGAGGAAATGGGATTCGAGCTGGCCCACCACCAAGGGGCCGTGTTCCGCGAGCAGACCGACGAAGGCCCACGTCTCTATTGGGGCAAGCAGCAGATCGCGGCATAAGCGCAAGGCGGCGGCTTTCATTTCGGGAGCCGCCGCTAACGAACCGTTTATCATGACTCCGGCGCAGTTCTTACAGTCTCTGGAGGATGATCGATAAGATTTGGCGCAGACAGACGGCTGGGGATTCTCGTTCACCAGATTAAAAACGAAATCCACAAAATACAGCTTGACAAACATTGCTATATACTATATACTGTGTACATAGTGTTTTATTGAGTCTTTCGATGGACTTTCCATGCTGGCGTCTTCGTTGACGCTGTTGTTTAAGTGATTAGGCGCAGTGCTCCCTTTTACGGGCGTGCTGCGCCTTTTTATTTTCTCTATTCAATTATCGGAAGGAGGACCTCGTCAATTATTCATTGCGCCACCACACCAACTTGAAAGGAAATGTGAAAGAATGGATAACCAAAACCAATTCCAGAGCCTCATGGCATTGCTGCCCGATGGCAAGATTGAAAACGACATCCGGCTTACCGATACAACCGTAACCGGCATCTGCACCGTATACCTGAACCGCGCCGACGGAGAAAACGCTTTTTTCCTCCGAGACATAGGCGTGGCGATAATCGGCGACGATCTCACCGCTGCCGTCCGGCTCGCGGTGGACCAGGCGTATGGGGCGGCTGTCAGCCATCTTGCCGCCGTTATGCCCGTCACAGCGAAGCAACCGGCTGTGAAGGCCCAACAGGAGACGACGCTCAAAACGGCTCCCGCCGCGCAACAGGCAAAACAGGAACCCGCGCCCGCGCCTGCTTCGCAGGCCGCGCCCGCCGCAGCTTCATCCGCCACCATAGTGGAAGATGGGCCCGAACGTCCGCCTGTCGATCTGGGCAGCATAGTGGATGTTCCGGCGCAGGGCGTCATGACCAACGAGCAGGTCGGGGAAAATATCGAGCGCGTTGATTTCACGCAATCGCTTTACAGCAAAGACGCCATCGTGCAGGACAAAGCAGGCTTGGGCGAGGACGATGACGCAGACCCGGCATACCAAAAGGCTTTGGAGACGGAGATTACCATTTTCGGAAAGCTGCATGTTTGCAACGGCTGGAAGGCTGGGAGAATCCTTGCAGAACAGCCTTCGGCAATCATCGATTTCTGCCAGCGCAACAGCGACGGCGCCCCGGGCCCGAAGTATTCCGGCCCGAAGACCGACCAGAAGGAAGCTCTGTTCAAGCTTTATCCCGATGCCGTGCTCAAAGTGCAGGCTGCCGCGTAGTATCCATGCCAACCATGCAGAGGGGGCATACCATCATGACACCTTTCGAAATCGTAAAGTATTCCGTCGATATCATTGACGCAGCAGAGCGCTACGGTTTGGAGGTCAACCGCCATAAGAAGGCGCATTGCCCGTTCCACGACGATCACACGCCCAGTGCGAACAGAAGAATCCCCTTTTGTCCCAACTAATCGCAAATAGTGCCTTTTAATCACACTTTTAAGAAGCGTGATATCCATAAACTGGGGTTTGCGGCCTAACGCCCTGCACGTTTCCTGCATTTTCCCTGCATTTTTTTCTGCAAAACTATAAAAACGAGCGTCTGATAAACCTACCATCAACATGATTCTGTATAAAAATATCATAACAGTAGAAATATGCACTCCCAAGCGAATGATTATGCAAAGCTTGGTTTTTTGCATATAGATTTGCCTGTCTATCGATTTTGAGAAAACCTAAACACATAACCTATCCGAACCGTCGCAGTGAC
>JAISVU010000103.1 GCA_031271375.1 Clostridiales bacterium
TCAGCTATAAGTGACTCAAAGGCCCGCCCGTCGCCCCGGGCGGCACGCTCAAGCAGAGCCTCGCCCTCTTCGCCGTTCCGCGCCATCCGCTATACCTCGTATAAGATTACTGGGTGCTAACACAGTATACATTATAGCCCATTGATTCCGGGATTTCAATTTAATTTATTCATTGACGGTTTGAAGCCTCTGAACCAGCCAAACGATGTTCTCCCCCAGCCTGCGCATGGTTCCGACGCCTTCTTCGTCCCGGTCATAATCGCCGGGCTGCAGTGAAAGGCTCATATTCCAATAGGTGCTGCCGGGGACGATCATGTCGTTGATCAGGAAGAAATGCTGTATCGAATCCAGGGTATGTATGCCTCCGGCCCGCCTGACCGCGCTTACCGCCGCGCCGATTTTACGGCTGAGGGAACGGCCCTCGCTGCCCGAAAGAAAACCGCAGCGGTCTATCAGGGCCTTCGTTTCCGCGGTGAGGTCGGAATAATACGTGGGGGAGCCGATGACTATCGCTCCGGCGGCCTTCATTTTTTGATACAGCCCGTTGACCCAGTCGTCAAATTCGCACCTCCCGGGATGCTCCGAACACTTTCCGCAGGCGGCGCAGCCGCGCACGGGCCTGCCTCCCGCCTGATAAAGCTCCGTATCAAGCCCCGCCTCCGCGCAGACGTCCAGAACCGTGCGGAGCATATGCGCGGTGTTGCCGTCAGCCCTGGGGCTGCCGTTAATCGCCAAAACATTCATTACATATAGCCTCCTTTAGAGCCTGTTTAGGATCCCCATTCCGACGTCTTTCCGGCGTCTTTTCCGCCATACGTCGTCGCGCGTCCTTGTCATAATGCCTTATTATGTCTGCGGACGCGCTCCTAGTCTGGCGAAAAATCCGCTCGGAAATCCGCCGAAAGCGAGGTCCTAAACAGGCTCTAACGGCTTCCCATAACGCCGGGGGCCGCGTACACGCTTACGCCTTGCGGTTTCGGCATGTCCGTTTACCGAACGCCGGAGAGCCGCGTCTCCGCCGTTCTGTTACGCGGTGATCTTCGCCGCGGCTTCCGCGCCGGGCTTCCACCGCCCCCGGCTCTCTGTATCGGTTAATCCGCTGTTACTGTCCGCGCGTCACGTTTATCTTCTGTATATTATACATATTTATCGTAAAATGTAAACAGATTTATTATAGACAGGCCCTTATTGAACAGGGCCTTATATCCTCCCGCCGTACACCTCGACCCTGTTCCTTCCGTTGCGCTTGGCCGCGTACAGCGCTTCGTCGGCCTTTTGCAGCAGTTCCTCCGCCGTGGTTTCGGTCAAGGTCTTAACCGCGACGCCCAGGGATATCGTAATATGCAGGATTTTTCCGTGAATCTCGAAGGGCTCCGAATCCGCCGCCTCTCTCAGGCGGCGGGCCAGCACTTCGGCCATTACCGGGGAAGCCCCGTAGGCCAGTATTATAAACTCCTCGCCGCCGTACCGCGCTATCAAGTCGCCGGACCGCAGGCATTTACGCATCCTCGCGCTCATCTGGCGCAGAACCTCGTCCCCGACGGGGTGCCCGTAGGTATCGTTCACATGTTTAAACTTGTCCAGGTCATACATGATAAGCGGTATCGGCTGCATGGATTCCTCGAACATACCGCACTCGAAGTTCAGCCTGTCCATGAAATAACGGCGGTTATAAAGGCTGGTGAGCGCGTCGGTATACGCTATGCCGCTTATCGCGTCCAGAGCGCCGACCGCCCTTTTGATCTCCCGCAGATCAGAGATAAAGACCGCGACGATATTGCGCGGCCCGGCGTCCATCCTTGCCAGCGTAACCTCCGCCGGGAGCTGTTCGTCCTGGCTTGAGCGGAACTGCCATTCAAAGCGCGACACACCTTCGGACAACGCGATCCTCATCTGCTCCCCAGCCTGTTCGCGGGAGAGCTGTCCGCTGGATTGAAATTCTGGGCAGTATTCCATTATGCTGAGGTTCTTCCAGTCCTGTCCGTTATTGTCGAAGAACGCCCCCGCCGCCGGGTTAAAACGCAGGCACCGGCCTTTTTCATCCACCAATACGCAAGCCGTCGGCATTGCCTCGAACAACGCGGAGAAGGACGGCTCCAAGCCGCCCTGTTCCTTAGATTCCGGTATATCCGCCATTCACTGTTCCTTCTCTCTATTTCTTCTTTCTGGTTAACCGCCTGAATACCCCAAACCCGACCAACAATACGGCTGCGACGATAATAAACGGCACGGCCGCCGAAACAATAAAGACCAGCGCGCCTTGGAAGAATACCGCGACTCCGTCCAAAGAATCCCCAAACGCTTCCCGTATCCTACCCCATAACGAACCCGTGTCATAGATATCGGCTGTCTCGGCGATATAAAAGTAGATAGTGGAATACGCGGCCCTGCGGTCTATCCCGGTTTGCCTGGACTTATAATACTCAATATCGCTCCTGACCGATGAAAGCCTCGACTCCAGCATTATCAGGTCGTTCAAGTCCTGCGCCTGGCCGATAAGCTCCAGGAGCCGGGCTTCCTCGTCCTCCTTCGCGGAGAGCCGGGCCGTAATGTCGTAATACTGCTCCGTCACGTCCTGCTCATTAATCCCCGTGGCCGTG
>JAISVU010000165.1 GCA_031271375.1 Clostridiales bacterium
TCGGACACCGTAACGCCCATGTACCAAGCGTCCTGCCGCCCGAAGCATTCCAGCACGCCGTGATATGTCATAAACTCCAGGTCGTCCTGGTGCGCCCCAATCCCCATATGCGTCACCCGCTCAAAAGCCCCTGGCAGCTCCGCGCCGTCAGGTATAAAGATGTCATGCCCTTCTTTAGTGAACATCGAAATCTCCTTTTATATTCTATTTTATTCTTTGTTTCCCAAATATACCCAGTACGCTCTGCAGCACTATGAACGCGAACAAAAACGCCGACGTGATAATCCGAGGCCAGGAGGCGTCAACGATCCCCAGCAGCGGCACTACCCGCTCCACCAGGCCGTTAATCAGCACGCCTAAGAACGTGCCTATCGGCAGGCCCACCCCGCCGCTTAACATCGTCCCGCCGATGACGCTGGATGATATCGCGTCGATCTCATATCCGCGCCCGTTACCGGGGTTCCCTGAAGGGGAAAGCAGCGTGAACAGCAGCCCGCCTATACCGGCAAGAAGCCCGCAGATAACATGAGCCGTGAACTTTGTCCGTTTCGCGTCGATACCCATCAGCAAGGCGCTCTGGGTGCTGCCGCCGACTGCGTATAACGACCGCCCTAAGTGCGTGCGTTTAAGGGCTATAATTAGTATTACCAGAATAACCAGCGCTATTATCGCTGCGGGCGTAAGGTACGCCACGTCCAGCGTGCCGTTTTGCCGCACGTTATATAAAAACGGTATGTACACCTTCGCGCTGGACCAGGCCATGAACGTGGCGTCGGATATCGGCACCGACACGGATTTGACGACCGAGATCATCCCCCTTGCAAAGAACATCCCGGACAGCGTGACAATGAACGGCTGTATCTCCATATACGCTACCAGAAAACCCTGCACGGCCCCGAAGGCGATCCCTATCCCGACGGACACGGGAATCGTCCACACAGCGGATATGCCGTGCTCGGTAAGCATAACGGCGCATACCATGCTCACAAGGCCCGTCACCCCGCCCACCGAAATATCTATGCTTCCGGTAATCATAACGACTGTCAGGCCCAGCGACAGCATTAGCAGATAGGCCTTATTGTTAAAGAAATTAAAGAAGACGGAGAACTTCGCGAAGTTGCTGCTGCTGAACATCACCAGCGATATCGCGTATAGGACGATGAACAGGAGTATCGTTATCATCAGGAGCACGCCCGCGTTACTGACGGTTTTACGCTTGAGTATGCCCTTCATCGTAAGCCCTCCTTCCTGACGCTCCGGTTGAAGGCCTTTCCTGCGAACTTCATAAACCGGGTCTTGAACACCTCGCTGGAGCAAACGATAATAATAACTATTATAACGGCTTTGAAGACATTTATCTGATCCGCCCTTACCCTCATAGCGTATAGGGTCGTCGTGATTGCCTGGATTGTATACGCGCCTAGTACGGAACCGGCGATGCTGAACTTGCCGCCTCCCAGCATATTCCCCCCCAGCGCCACGGCCAGTATGGCATCCATCTCAATAGCGTTGCCCAAATCCGTTGAGTTTACGCTGCCTACGCTGCTGGAGCCCACAAGCCCCGCGACCCCGGCGAGCACGCCGCATATAACGAAGGCCATAAACTTAATACGGGACGAATTGAGGCCCACAAGCCTTGACGCGGAGCTGTTCACCCCAATGCTCTGGAGATAAAGCCCGAGGCTCGTGAGCTTTACGACCAGCGTCACGATTATAATCATTAATATCGACACTAAAATAGACGTTCTTATGGGTATGCCGGGAATCTGCACGCCCAGGTATTTATATACAGGGTTCATTATGTAAACCGTTTGACCATAGGTAATCTGCTTTGCCAGCGAACGCCCTGCGGTAAACAGTATCAGCGACGCTATCATCGGCTGTATCTTCAGCACCGAGACCATGAAGCCGTTGAAAGCGCCGCATAGCGCGCCTCCTAAAAGCCCGGCGATTATCGCCAGCCACAGCGGATTATGGAACACGTCCGTGCGGTACTCGGGTCCGTTCAGCATAAGCCCGCAAAAACTGGCCGCTATCGCCATTATCGCGCCGACGCTGATGTCCTGGCCGCCCGCCACCGCCGTAACCAGCGTCATGCCAAGCGTAACGATAATCAGCTCGCTTGCCTCGTCCAGAATGCTCGGTATATACCCGGAAAGAATCCCGTTAGTCACCGACATATTAAAGAACGACGGCGTCGTGATGATATTCTGCACCACGACAATCAACAGAACCGCCAGCGAGAAGATCAGCGGGCTCTTCCATACCCTTTTGAATAGACTGTTAAGCGACGCAGGCATTTATACCCCTCCTCCCGCTATCGTCCGCATTATCTGTTCCTGGTTTAAGTCTTCCCCTGTCAATTCTCCCACCTTGTTCCGGTCGCGCATAACCACCATGCGGGAGCATGTTCTAAGCATTTCTTCCAGCTCCGAGGAGATAAACGCGACGCTCTTGCCTTCGCTCGCAAGGTTTAAAATCAGCTTTTGGATCTCGGTTTTAGTGCCGATGTCTATCCCGCGCGTGGGTTCGTCCAGTATCATAAACTCAGGATGCGTAAGGAGCCACCGGGCCAGGATAACCTTCTGCTGATTGCCTCCGCTCAGGCTCTTTACAGGCGTTTCCCTGCTGGCGGTCTTGATGCCCAGCAGGTTTATGTATTCGTCGGCGTAGCGCTCCATACTCTTACGGGGCAAGCGTTTCAGCATCCCGCGCTTGGCCTGCATCGCGATGATAATATTCTCCCGCACGGAAAGCTCGGCGATAATGCCGTCGGCTTTCCGGTCCTCGGGCAGATAGGCCATGCCCTTTGCCATCGCATCCAATGGCTTCTTTATCTTAACGGGCTTGCCCTGGATTGCCAGTTTTCCGGCAACGGCTCTATCCGCGCCGAATATGGCGCGTACCAGCTCGCTGCGGCCCGAGCCCAGAAGCCCGCTGAAGCCCACGACTTCGCCCCGCTTCATCTTAAGGTCAAACGGCGTTATCCGGGACGCCCCCGAAGACAGGCCCTGGGCTTCCACCAGCGGCTCGTCCTCCGCAGTTATTATGGTCTCGTTTTTCTTTGCCGATATCTCGGCAAGGTCGTCCAGCTCCTTACCCATCATCTTAGCCACAAGCTGGAGCCGGGGCAAATCCTGCACCGCGTACTCCCCGACAAGCTCGCCGTTCCTCAACACGGTTATCCGGTCGCAAACGGCATATACCTGTTCAAGGAAATGCGTAATAAAGACAATGCCGACGCCTTGTTCACTTAGCTGACGCATCAGAGCGAACAGCTTTTGCACCTCGCCCGCGTCCAGCGACGACGTAGGCTCATCCAATATTAAAACCTTTGAGTTTATGCTCACG
>JAISVU010000191.1 GCA_031271375.1 Clostridiales bacterium
CTTCGGTGAAGCTCGTGACCGCGGGAGCCACGATGGGTATCGTATCGGTCTTGGCGGCCATCGCCTGAGCCGTCGGCGTCGCTATCGCGAGCACCAAATCTACCCCGTCGTTCACAAAGCGGTCTGTGATGGTCGAAAGGTTGCTGATATCGCCCATCGCGTCGTGAAAGTCAATCGATATCTCTTTGCCGTCGTTATAACCCCCGTCGGCCAGGGCCTGGACAAAGCCTTCCCTCGCGGCGTCCAGCGCGTTGTGCGCTATGATCTGCATGATGCCGATCTTAATCACAGAGCCGCCTTGCTCATCTTTACAGCCCGTGATTAACACCGCGGCCGCAAGAACCATTGCCGTCACTAGCACGATTGCCTTTGACACTGCCTTTTTCATGCTGATTCCTCCTTATTGTTCGGAGGCATAAAAAACGCCCCCGACATTATAGTCTGAGGACGAGATAATTCCCGTGATACCACCTCTGTTCGCCGACGCTTCACAGCGGCGGCCTTAGCGGGTGTCTTAGAATGCCTATCATTAATTCCGGCATAATCAATCCTTTGATAGTGTCCATCAACACCCATCACCGATAACCGCGTGAACAGCGGGCCTGCATTACTCGGATGATAAAACCGGCTTGCGAAGAACCTCCAACTAATCTTTCTTAGTTCCCTGCTCTTCTTTATCTGGTTTTATTTTCCTTTCCTCAGGCAGCTCGGGAGCAGAAGGTTCAGAAACACGGCCCGGTCTCTCTCAGCATTCGAGACCTCTCTGTACGGCTTATGTATTTCCTATGATAACTCCGTCGTCGCTTTTATCCTATTATACACATCCGCAAGACAATGTCAAGCAAAATGTTTTAAATTTTAACAAATTTGAAAAACCTATTTACAAATCAAAAAACCGTGGTATAATACCAATAATTAAACCGACGATGTGGAGATAAAAGCGCGTTATATCAATAATCGGCCCTACAGAGAGCGGGCTTGGCGGCATTAAGCGACAGCCGTCATAGCTGAGAACCCGCGGAAGCCGGCGCGCGTGAGCTTAAACAAAGCTCTTAAATGGACCACTGAGGGCGTGGCGAAAGGGTTTACAGCCTTATTATCCCGCGACGTATCGCAGACGTTAGCTTGCGGGGGTTATGTCAGTAACCTAAAATGAGGCCGGTTTTTATCGGCGAATCAAAGTGGCACCACGGGGATTCCCGTCTTTGAATTTATTCAAGGGCGGTTTTTTATTTTATACGAAAGGATTGATTAACATGTCAGAAATCCCGTACAAGATTTACCTCAGCGAGAACGAAATGCCTAAGTCCTGGCACAATATCCGCGCCGTAATGAAGGAGCCCCATGACCCGATGCTCCATCCGGGTACGCTGAAGCCCTGCGTTACGGAAGATCTGCTGCCCATATTCTGTAAAAGCCTCGCGGAGCAGGAGCTGAACTTCACGGACGAGTTTATCGAAATCCCTGAAGAAATCCGCAGCTTCTACAAGATGTACAGGCCGTCGCCGCTGGTTCGGGCCTACTGCCTGGAGAAGGAACTGGGAACCCCCGCCAAGATATATTATAAGTTCGAGGGCACGAACACCTCCGGTTCCCACAAGCTCAACTCCGCGGCGGCACAGGTTTATTACGCGAAGAAAGAGGGCATAACGTCGCTGACCACCGAAACCGGAGCGGGCCAGTGGGGAACGGCCCTCGCTATGGCCTGCGTCTATTTCGGCGTCGGTTTGACGGTGTACATGGTAAAGGTATCGGCGGAACAGAAGCCCTACCGCAGATACGCGATGGAAACCTACGGCGCGAAGGTCGTCGCATCCCCCTCCGACACGACGGAATCCGGCAGAAAGATACTTGCAGAAAACCCCGGAACGGGCGGTTCCCTCGGCTGCGCTATCTCAGAGGCGATAGAGACCGCGATTAAGACCCAAAACTGTAAATATGTGCTGGGGAGCGTCCTGGACCATGTCCTGCTTCATCAAAGCGTTATAGGCCTCGAAACTAAGGCCGCCTGCGACATGTACGGCATCCGGCCCGACGTGATAATCGGCTGCGCCGGAGGCGGCTCCAACCTGGGCGGGCTTATCTCGCCTTTCATGGCAGATAAAATACGGGGTAAGAACGATATCAGCTTCATAGCTGCGGAACCGGCTTCCTGCCCTTCCCTCACCCGGGGAACGTATGCCTACGATTTTGGCGACACATGCCGCACCACGCCGTTAATGCGGATGTACACGGTGGGAAGCTCATATATCCCCTCGCCAAACCACGCTGGGGGGCTGCGTTTTCACGGCATGAGCCCCATTCTGTCCAAGCTGTACCATGACGGCTATATCTCGGCGAAATCCTATGTGCAAAGCGACGTTTTCGCCGCGGCCACCCTCTTCGCGCGCAGCGAGGGAACCCTGCCCGCCCCCGAATCCGCCCACGCCATCAAGGCCGCCATCGATGAGGCTGTTAAATGCAGGGAAACGGGAGAGGAAAAGACTATCCTCTTTGGCCTTACCGGAACGGGTTATTTTGATTTAACCGCCTATAACAGTTACAACGCGGGGACGATGACGGACAGCGTGCCGTCGGATGAGGATTTGGAAAAGGGATTCGCGGGGCTGCCTAAGGTGTGAGAGTTGAAAGTTAAATTAAACATGGAGAACTGAGGGTTAAAGGCTTTATTTCTCAGCTCTCCATGTATTCATGTATTACGTTAGACTGATTTTAATACCTAGACATTACGCCCAGATTAACCATATCAGCACATAACCCACGGTTACGGCGGTTAGCGTGAACGGAACGCTGGCTTTCATAAAGTCCTTAGCGGACACGTCGCGGCCTTCCTTGCGCAGAAGGCCCAGCGCCGTTATGTTCGCCGAGGCGCCTATCGGCGTAAGGTTTCCTCCCAATGTGGCCCCGGAGAGCAAGCCGAAGTATAGAATCGGGCTGTTAAGGCCCATAGCCGCGCTCAGTGCGGCGACGACCGGCAACATCGTCGCCACATACGGGATGTTATCCACAAAGGCCGACACCAGCACGGAAAACCATACGATCAGCGAGTAGATGACAAAGAGGTTCGAGCCACCGAAGCTCAGGAAGAAATTACTGATATCGTCGATAACCCCGGCCTGGACAATCCCGCCAACCACGACAAACATCCCTGTGAGGAGCAGCAGCGTCTGCCAGTCAATTTCCTTTGCGTTGTCAACGAAATGCTTGAGGCCTTTCTTCGTTACCGCTTCGTGGATAAATCCGACAATCATCAAACCAGCACAGATCAAGCCGTTGAGTATGCCGGGCTTGCTGCCCTCCGGGATGAACGAGGCCGCGATAAGCGCGAGGATCAGCCCTATCAAAAGAAATGTTGGGAAGAAGCTGTTAATTACCGCCTTTTCGGGAACGACATCGACGCGCTTGTCATACTTTTTCAACAGCATAAACAGGATTACAACAGCGGCGGCGGAACTGATCTGCACTACCCAGAACATGCCCATTTTGCCCTGATACGCAAAAAAGTCGATGAAATTCATGCCCATGCGCCCCGCGAGCATAATGGACGTAGTGTCCCCCACCATAGTCGCCGCGCCCTGGAGGTTTGACATCAGCGATATCGCTATTATAGCAATGGGTATAATCTCTATTTTTAACCGCTTAAACAGGTTTATCGCGATAGGGGCGATAATTAATACGGTCGCCACATTGTCGACGAATGCCGAAATAAGCCCGGCTATAACCGAAAGCAGGATAATGACCCACTTGATATTCGGCGTCTTCTTGACGATCCAGTCGCCAATCAGGGCCGGCATCCTGGATTCTATAAACAGCGAGACGATCCCCATCGTGCCCGCGATCATCAGGATGACATTCCAGTCGATCACGTTGGGCAGCTCGTAATATGGGACTATCCCGGTAGCTATGAACACCAGGGCCGACCCGGCCGCAATGAAGGATTTCTTCCTGGGGAAGACAAGCAGCAGGATGTAAGTGAGGGCAAACAGTACAATGGCTCCGGTTTTAAGGTTCATTACTGATAGACCGTCCTTTTATTATTGTTATTCATATAAAATGTTGCGATCGAAGGGGCGGCGTTATGCCTCCCGGAATTATTTCATGCTATGGGCAACGGTCGGGAAGCCGATGTAAACCGGCGCAAAATCGCGCAGCAACGGGCGGCATGATGCCGCCCCTACAACCCCGCCTGCAACGGGCGGCATGACGCCGCCCCTACAGACATCCGCGCAACAGGATAATAGGTGAAGCATTTAAAGTAACTTCACCTATTATCCATTACATATTACCTTTTACCTTTTACATATAACCTGCCCTCATCAAGCTCCCATTTCCAAGACCTTAACCGTAAGGTTAATGCTGTCTTCGATATCGCTTATCGCGCACATTTCGGCGTCGCTGTGGACATAGCGGGTGGCAACGGAGATAACGCCGGACAGCACGCCGGACTTGGAAATATTCATCGCGCCGGCGTCGGTGCCGCCGCCTTCGAGTATCTCCAGCTGATACTTGATATTGTTGTCCTTAGCCGCCTTCTCCATAAGGTTGATGACCTCGCGGCTGCACAGGACGCTGTTGTCCTTGATCTTGATGCAAGCGCCGCCGCCCATTTTCATCGGGAATTTAAGGGCTTTAGGCGTGTCGAACGCTAATGTGACGTCATAAGCTATGCCGTATTCGGGGTCTACGTTATACACCGACGTCTTCGCGCCGCGCAGGCCCACTTCTTCCTGCACGGTGAACACGAAATAGCAGTCGAACTTGGGGGCTTTGAGCTGTTTAAGCGCCTCCATCATTATGAAGCAGCCCAGGCGGTCGTCCAAAGCGGGCGTCATTACCTTGGTTTCGTCAACCTGGCAGGAGGCGGAGTACACGGCGATATCGCCGATCTTGACCAGCTTCTTCGCGCAGTCGCCGCAGCAGGCCCCAATGTCAATATACAGTTTATTCTGTGAAAGGTCTTTGCGGAAGTCGTCTAAACGCTCGCAGCGGATGACGCCCTGGACGCCGTTTGCGAACACGACGCGCCTCGAAACCAACAAGAACGGGTCAAACCCGCCAATATTAGAGAAGCGCAGAAAACCTTCGTTGTCAATATGCGTGACCATAAAGCCGATCTGATCCATATGCCCGGCGAGCATCATCTTGGGGCCGTCGCCCTTCTTGTGAACGATAAGGTTCCCCAGCGCGTCAACCTTATAATCGTCGTAATAGCCTTTTAAATCCTCAAGGATAGCGGCGCGGATATGCTCCTCATGGCCGGAGGGCCCGATAATTTCGCATACCTTCTTTAATAGAGCCGTGTTGACTGCCATTTATTGTTCCTCCCCGTATTTATTAATAAAAGCCTTAACCAGCTTTATCGCGTTTTCGTAATCCCGCTTGTCCATAACGCTTACCGGCGAATGCAGGTAGCGGCACGGCACGGCGACGCCTATAACCGGCGTTCCGCCGTGGGCGGTGTGGTAATTACCGGCGTCGGTGCCGCCGGCCCCGGTGCGGCGGAATTGATACGGTATCGCGTTCTCCTCCGCGACGGCGGTCATCTTGTTTACATATTCCTTGAGATACACCGACGACCTGTCTATCAGCGACAGCGCGGGGCCGTCTCCCAGCACCGTTACCTTTTCGTAATCTTCATTGGGGGGCATGTCGGCGGAGACTGTACCCTCAAGGTTTACGAACATATCGGCGCTGACCCGGTTAGCCGCCGCCATAGAGCCCCTGAGCCCCACTTCCTCCTGGACGCAGAACACGGCGGTAACGGGCGTCTTGATATCGGATTTAAGCACCTCGATAATAATGCCGCAACCGGCCCGGTCGTCCAGCGCCTTTGCCTTGATCTTATGCTCGCCGAACTCGGTGAACTCGCTGTCAAAGTATACAAAATCCCCCATAGAAACGGATTTTTCCGCTTCCTCCTTGCTGGAGGCCCCGATGTCGATATACAGCGCGTCCAGCTCGATCGCTTTGGCGCGCTCGTCGGCTTTGGTCATATGTACCGGCTTGGTGCCGATGACGCCCTTGACCTTATCCTTGCCTATCACCACTATCTTGGAAGGCAGTATCCTGGGATCCAGCCCGAACAGGCCCATCCTTATAAGCCCCGAATCCTCCACGCGCTTTACCAGCATCCCCACTTCGTCCATATGCGCCGAAAGCCCGATATGCTTGCCCGGCTTACCCGCGTTCTTCGTCACGATAAGGTTGCCCATGCGGTCGGTGAGCATGGAATCCACATGGCCTTCCAGCTCTTCCTTAATAATAGAGCGTATTTCGCCTTCGTTGCCGGGGAGGCCGTTAGCGTCGGTGAGTTTCTTTATAAGCATAGCGTCTCCTCCAAATCTTTGCCGTTAAGGTGCTTTACAAACGCCTGGAGCAGGCGCCCCGTGGCCTTTAAATCCTTCACGCTGATAGTCTCAACCGAAGTGTGCATGTATTTAAGCGGCAGCGCGAGAAGCCCCGAAGCGATACCGCTGCGGGACACCTGTACCACCCTCGCGTCCGTACCGGTGTTGCCCGTATAAACCTCCAGCTGGAAGGGTATCCCCTCTTCCTTCGCCGCTTCCTTGAACATATCCGCCACTTTGGGGTGGATGTTCGGCCCGTACTCTATCACGGGCCCTTTATTGAACTCGGTGCACTGGCTGGGCTTTAGCTCGGGCGTCTTGGCGAACCCGACGTCCAGGGCCACGCCGATGTCCGGCTCGATATTATAGGTTGAAACGATGGCGCCCATAGAACCCACTTCCTCCTGGGTCGTCGCTACGAAGTACACGTCGGCGTCATGGTTATAATCCTTCAAGAGCTTAGCGCATTCGTACATGGCCGCCACACAAGCCCGGTCATCCAGCGCCTTGCCCGACACCGCCTCGTTCTTGAGCTCGATCATCTTGCGCTTGATCGTAATAATGTCCCCGGTGCGCACCAGCTCCTTCAGCTTTTCCTCCGAATAACCGGTGTCGATAAGCATATCGCTCATCTTGACGGATTTCTCGGCGTCGCCGGGTTCTTGCAGATGCGGCGGCTTTATCCCGATCACGCCAAAGACCTTTTCACCGCTGTAGCCGTGGATGACGACTTCTTGGCACAGGAGCGTCCGCTGGTCGTAGCCGCCGATCTGGTGGAAGCGCACGAACCCGTTCTTGTCCAAGCCAAGAACCACAAGGCCGATCTCGTCCATGTGCGAGAAAAAGGCCACCTTAGCCTTGCCCTTTCCCTTCTTGACCGCTACAACATTGCCCAGTCTGTCGATGGATACCTCGTCGCAGTATTCCGCGAAAGCGTCTTTAATGATCCCCGCGGCCTCCGATTCGTACCCCGACACGCCCGACGCGTCGCAAATCGACATTACAAATTTCTTTGTGTCCAATCCGTTACCTCCTTCTAGTACCTTTCGCAATACTTCTTATTTATCATGGCGGCGAAACCGGTGGGGCCTAAGTGAGCGCCAACAACGGGGCCGATTTCCCATTGGGTTATCTCGGGGCCGAACCCTGCTTCCCTCAGCTTGTCCGCGATGTCGGCCCTGGTTTCTATCTCGTCGGCGCAGAAAGCGGTGGCGGCGTACTGATCCATATTCCCGGCGGCGTCCTTAGCCAGAAGTTTTACGATCTCGTTCACCGCGTTTTTCTTGCCGCGCATCTTTGAGTGCGGCTGCAACTCCCCGTCGAAGAAGCTGATGATAGGCTTTATGTTCAGGATGCTCCCTGCCAGAGCGCCGGCGCGGCCCAAGCGCCCGCCCTTGCGCAGATACTCCAGGCTGTCTACCGTGACGTAGATGAAGAATTTATCGCGCAGCGAGTCCACGGTATTGACCAGCGAATCAAACCCCATCCCGTCGTCAACCATGCGGCAGGCCTGATAAAGCAGATATCCGTGTATGACCGTGCAGCGTTTGGAATCCATTATGACGATTTTACGGCCCGGGAACTCCTCGCGCAGATTGCGCTCCGCCATTACGCCGCTTTGATAAGACCCGCTGAACTTACTGGTTATCGTGAGGCAAAAAACATCGTGGCCCTCCTGTAAAGCGGGGCGCAGACGTTCTTCGTAGTTGGCGTAGGTCGGCTGCGAGGTCTTGGGATAGGCGTCGGTGGCCCGGCATTTCGCGTAAAACTCCTTTGGCGTCAAGTCGTAAAAATCAGTCACAAACCGTTCGTCGCCATATGATATCCCAAAGGGCACCACCCCGACGCCGTACTTCTCAAATAACTCCCGGGGCATGTCCCCGTCAGAGTCGGTAAAAATCTTTATCATGCGCTCCTCCTCGGTTTTGAAAGATATACTCCTTCTCGCCTAAAAGTTTCACTTCGTGAAACTCGAAGCCTTCGGCTTCGCAAGGCATAAATGCCTTGTATAGGCGGAAGTCGTAAGGGGGGCTTGAGCTAGTAAAAGCCTCTAGTGCGCACGCGCACTGAGTCTTTTATTGCTCAAGCAGTATATAAGTATATTGTACCTGTATTTTAGGTAAAAGTCTATAGACTTTTTCAACATTGGCGTTATAATATATATTGTGTGGAGGAGAAACATGCCGTCTAACATTGAGTTCCCTGAGTTATTTACCTATCTGACCGCTATCATCTACGCCGCTAATATAATAATCGGCTTTTTTGCGGTATTTTTTGACAGGCGCAGCCCTTCTGTCACCTGGGCCTGGCTGATGGTTATCGCGCTTATCCCTTATGTGGGTTTTCTCATATATCTGATGTTCGGTTTCGAAAGCCGCAAGCACGCCGCTTTTATGAAAAAAAGCAAACAGGACGAGCAAATAATCAAGGACGCTTCCGCTTTCTGGAAGCATAAACCCCTGGATCAGGCTCCGACATCCCTGCGGGACGACGATCTTGTCAAGCTCATCCATACCTTAGGCGGCCACGGCCTCACGACAAATAACGCCCTCGTCATCTACCACGAGGGGAACACCAAGTATGAGCAGCTCTTGAAGGATATTAAAAACGCCAAAGTCTTTATACATATGCAGTATTATATAATGAAAAACGGGGAGCTGGGCAGGGCCGTGCTGACGGCCCTGGCGGAGAAGGCAAGAGAGGGCGTCGAGGTTAAGGTGTCCGTTGACGCTATGGGGAGCCTGCCGCTGACGAAGCGTTTCTTTAAGCCGCTGATAAACGCCGGCGGCGAGGTTATCATGTTCAGGTCGCCGATACTCGTAAGGCTCAATTACCATAACCACCGTAAAATCTGCATAATAGACGGGATTATCGGGTACACCGGGGGCCTTAATATCGGCGACGAGTACCTGGGCAAAGCGAAACGCTTCGGCTTCTGGCGCGACACGCATATCCGTATCACCGGCGATGCCGTGAAAGACTTGGAAATCCGCTTTATCTGCGACTGGAACTGCTGCGCGAAAAAGAAGATTACGGATTTCCAAACGCATCTGCCAAGTTTAAACGTCAAGAGGGATGGCATACCCATCCAGATTGTTTCCAGCGGCCCGGATACCCGCTGGCCCAGCATCCTTTACAGCTATAACAAAATGGTTACGGAGGCCAATAAGAGCATCTATATAGAAACGCCCTATTTCATCCCCGACGACAATCTGCTGGGCTCCCTAAGGGTTGCGGCCCTCTCCGGCATTGACGTGCGCATCGTGATACCTGCGAACCCAGACCATGTGCTGGTATACTGGGCGAGCCTCTCCTACCTGGGAGACCTTCTAAAGGCAGGGGCAAGATGCTATAAGTACGAGAACGGATTTATTCATTCTAAATTAATGATACAGGACGGCATGGTCTCCTCTGTCGGCACCGCGAACATGGACATCCGCAGCCTTAAACTCAATTTTGAGGTCAACGCCGTTATCTATGACGCGGACGCCGCCGCGGCTTTGGAGGTGCAGTTCTTCCGGGATTTGGAAAAGTGTACGGAAATTACCACCGAGTGGTATTTGCAGCGGTCTCCGCTGATTAAAGTCAAAGAATCCATCGGGCGTCTGCTGTCGCCGCTTTTATAAAAAATACTATTGACTATTAAACAGTAGTGTGCTATACTACTGTTTATTAAATAGTATTGGAGGCATGACTATGACAAGGCGGCTGTTCATAAAAAGGCTGCGGTTCGCGCTGCGCGGCGGATTCTCAAAAAACGAGAGCCGAGATGTTATCAGTGACTATGAGGGTTTCTTTGACCAGGGCTATTCAAACGGAGCCGGCGAGGACACCGTCTCGGCGGAACTGGGCGACCCCGTATCAATCGCGCTGAGTATCGCCCGCGAAGCGGGCAAAGCCCCGCCGATAGGGGCGCTGCTGCTGAAATATCAGCATGTGACTTCACTGTTAATCGGGGCCGCGCTCTTTGGCTTCGCGCTGCTGTTGTTCTACGCGGGTTTTTGGCTTACCTTTTGGATAGACGGTCTCACGCTGAATATCATTTGCTTACTCATGGCTGACGCCGGGCTGCTCATTGCTCTGAGGCCCAGGCTGACCGCGCCGGACGCGAAGCGGGATACGCGTGGGTTGATAGCATCTAACGCCGTACTGCTTGCCCTATCCGTTTTTTGCTGCGTGTTTTTCAGCAACAAGGCAAGCATCGACCTCGCCGTATGGTTTGTCGACCGTTACCCGGATCCTTTCTTTCTTGGCATATTCATAAACGGCGTTTCGCAGATTCGCCTGCTCTGCGTACTGACGGCGGCGGGTATAGGGCTGCACGCCGTAATCGCGGCATGGCGCGGAAAGGCCGAAAGAATCCTGACCGCGCTGCACGCGCTGGGATTCTGCGCATATCTTGAAGTGGTTGCGAATATGTGGAGAACACTGGATATTCCCGAGAATTATTACAGGTTTTTGGCGTTGAATACCGTAGTTTATGTTGTCGGAGCCGCATTGGCGGCCCTGGTGCTTATCCGCTTGGTCTATAAAAAGGAGGCGCGCGCAAATGACAATGCCCGCTGAACGCCCCGACGCCTCCGACGCCCAGCTAAAAAAGGGCGTTTTGGAAATGTGCGTGCTTAACATGATACGCGCCGAGCCCACCTATGGCTATGACGTGATGAAGAATATAAAGCTCTACTTCCCCGAGGTGAACGAAAGCACCGTGTATGTTATCTTGCGGCGGCTCCACGGCGATGGCGGCGCGGAGGTCACGGTTAAGGACGGCAGCGGCGGCCCTCCGCGTAAGTATTACAAGATAACGGAAGCGGGGCTTAGGCAGCTCGCGTCACATATCGCTTCATGGCGCAGGGTGAACGAAGCATTAGAGAAGATGGGGATCAATCAGGATGTAAGCGACATATGATAGAGCTTGCTGTATATACCGTCCAGTGCCAGTAGGCTGTCATGGTTTCCCCGCTCAAGGATTTCGCCTTTGTCCATCACAAATATGATGTCGGAGTTTACAATCGTCGATATCCGGTGCGCGATGACGATCAGCGTCTTTCCGGCGGCATAGGCCTCAAGACCTGATTGCAGCGCCTTTTCCGTGTCTGAGTCTATGCTTGCGGTGGCCTCGTCCAGGATAAGGAGCCCGGGCTTCGCCGCTACGGCCCTGGCGAAGGATATCAGCTGGCGCTGGCCCAGCGAAAAGTCCGAGCCCCGCTCGGCCACCCCGTGCATATACCCCCCGGGGAATGACAGTATCATATCATGGCAGTTGGCGGTTTTCGCGGCTTCTTCTATGTCCTTGTTCTTTATACCAGTGTTGTTAAGCCGTATGTTATAGCGGATATCGCCGTTGAACAGGAACACGTCCTGCATTACGACGGCGATATTCCGTCTAAGGCTATGGAGGTTAATCTCTGACGAATCTATTCCATCAATGAGTATTTTGCCCTTTTGAATAGTATAAAACCGGGATATGAGGCTCATAACGGTCGTCTTTCCGCAGCCCGTTGCCCCGATAAATGCGGCGCTGGAGCCGGGTTCTATCTTGAAGCTCACGTCTTTCAGAACCCAATTATCCTCGGAATAAGCGAACCATACGTTTTGAAACTCGACGGAGCCCTTGAACTCGGTAAGCTCCCTGCCCGCCCTTAAATCCTCCACATCCTCTTTATTATCCATAATATCGAATATCCTATCGGCGGATATAAGGGCGGATTGGGCCGTCGTAAGCTGCTCCGCCAGCATGGAAATAGGCTGGAAGAGCTGCCTTACATAGTCGGTAAAGGCGTATAAAACCCCGAGCTTGAGCGTTTCCTCCAAGACATTATCCGCGAAAAGGAATATCAAAACGGCTATCATAAGATTGGACACAAGCGTGATAACCGGAGCGGAAAGGCCGTGCAGCGTTATTTCCATCAGGCCGAGGCGGTAATAACGCTTGTTCATCCCCTCGAAGTCGTCGAATTTCTTTTGCTCCATATTGAATATCTGCACGATCCTCATGCCTATTATATGCTCCGCGAGGTAGCCGTTAATCCTGGAAAGGAGCGCCTTTATCTTGATGAAGTTCCGCCTTGCCAGCACCCTGTAAACGAATGTGAGCAGCGCCACCACCGGCACCGAGCCCAGGCACCACAGCGCAAGCCGCGTGTCCAGCATAAACATCGTTATCAGCATACCTATCACCAGCACAAATTCGCGAATTACTGTTATAAATATGTCGTTATACAGATCCGCCAGAGCCTCAACGTCGTTGATAATCCTGGTCAGTATCCTGCCGGAAGAGTTATTGTCGAAGAAGCGCATACCCATCGTTTGGATGTGGCTGAATAAATCCGTGCGTATCCTGTGGAGTATCTGCTGCCCCAGATATCGCAGCGCCTGCGTTTGGGCGTATTCGGCCCCTCCCGATACGGCGGCCAGCGCAAAATACGCGGCTCCCCAGAAAATAAATATGTCTAAATCAAAATTGCCCACGTTTAAATAATCATCGATTATGACAGCAAGCACCAGGGGCTGGACGATTAGCGCGGCGTTCACAAGAAGAGCGAGGAACAGCGAAAGACATGTCATTTTCGGGTTTATCCCGAAATAACGGATGAGACGCAGGGTTGTGCCTCTGTGCCTTTTGCGGCTGTATTCGCTCATGCGCTCCTGTTGATCCATTTAATTCTCTCCTGTCTGCAGCAAAACCAAATTGTAAAATTCGCCTCTAAGCTCCATAAGCTCCTGGTATGTACCTATCTCGGCTACCATGCCTTTATCGCTAAGCACCATGATACGGTCGGCCAGCTGGGCCGCCGCCACTCTATGGGTTATGATAATGCCCGTTATGCCGGACATGTATTGCCTCAATCCCGATATAATCGCGTGTTCCGTCTCGGCGTCCACGGCTGATAAGCAGTCGTCTAGCAGAAGTATTTTAGGCTTCCTCACCAGCGCCCTGGCGATGGATACCCGCTGCTTCTGACCGCCCGAGAGGGTCATCCCGCGTTCGCCCACGACGGTATCATATTTTAACGGGAAGTCCATGATGTTGTCATGGATCGACACCGCCTTCGCGGCGGCGTATACGTCGTCGTCGGTAACATCGGGGGAATGAAAACGGATATTGCTTATTATGCTGTCGGAGAACAGGAAATTATCCTGTGGCACATATCCGACGGCGGTGCGCAGGTTTTTTACCGGGATGCTGTTAATATCCTGCCCGTCCACTGAGATCATGCCCTGGCTTATCGGCCACAGCCGCAGCAGAAGGGAAGCCAGCGTAGTCTTGCCGCTGCCCACAGGGCCTGTTATCGCGAGTGTCTCGCCGGGGTTAATCGTAAAGCTGATATTGTTTAGAACCTTTTCATAACGCTTGTCCGTGGATTCGTCCAAGACCGGATACGCAAAGCTCAGGTTTTTAACCTCTATCCGCCCGTCCGTCACATTTGCGCCTTCTTCGGCATAGGCATCGTTTACCGAAGGCTTTCTCCTGAACAGCTCGTCAAGGCGCTGCATTGAGCTTAGACCCATCTGCCACACCTCGATGACCCTGCCTATCATCGCCACGGGGTTAATCATCAGCAGAATATAACCGTTAAATGCCGTAAAATCGCCTATTGTAATGCTCCCCGCGCCTACCATCTGGCTTCCCATAATGATAAAGGCAGAGAACACCAGCGCGAACGCCGTCTTGATTATCGGCGAGATACTAGCGGACAGCCTGACCATGCGCATCTCGGCCTTCCAAAGATTTTTGCTCAGTTCGGAGACATTCTCCGCCTCGCTGTACTCCTGGGCGTAGGTCTTAATAACCCTTATGCCGCCCAGGTTCTCCTGAACCTTCGAGGCCAGATCAGAAGCGGCCTCCCGTATCTTGTACTGGCGCTTTCTCAGGCTCTTGCGTATCAGCGATATGAAAAAGATTAAAAAAGGCGCGGGTACAGCCGCGATGAGCATCATCCCGAACCCTGCCGCCCCGGCCATGTTGATCGCCGAGGCAATGAACATCGTCAAGGCGTCCAGCGCCATAACGATGCCTATGCCGAACATCCGCCTAAGGGCCAGCACATCCGATATTGCGCGGGTTATAATGTCGCCTGTGTTGTATTTGAGGTAGAAATCCGTAGAAAGGCTTTCAAGATGAGCGAACAGCCTGATTCTGCAGTAGGTCTCTATCCCCCGGCAGAAGCCCAGCACCAGAAAGCGCCAAATAAAACGTATGCTGAAGGCCAGGAACGCCGCCAGCCCGATATTGAAGGCGGCGCGGGTCAGCTCGCTTCCCGCCCTGCCCTCTTTTAAAACATCGATGGCCTGGCCCAGAAGCCCCGGAATGGAAGCCGCAAAGTATGTAGAGGCGAATACCATCGCAAGGCCGATGAAGTAGCGCAGGCCGCTCTTTTTAAAATATTCGAGTATAATGGATTTCATTGTCATTTATTCGATTAAGCCCTCCGTCCTCGACCGCTCCAGCGACCGCTTTATAGTCTCTTCCAATTCCTTTTCCGCCGAGTAATACATCGCTATCTTGAACAGCTCCGTCGCGGCCTGCCTTATCTCTCCGGCAAGCCGCTCTTTGCTGGGTTCCCCATATTTTTGGCGTTTTATCCCCGAGCCCTCAAAGTGATTTATCTCCTTAGCCACCTCGCCGCATTCCTCCAAAAGCCTCGCCGCCATTTGATAAGGCTGGACGCCCTCGGGGAAACGTTTATTTGATGCCCGGGCCATTTGATAAAAGCGTTCCATGCTTACTCCTCATCCAATTTAAGCACGTTCAAGAACGCGCTCTGCGGCAGCTCAACGCTTCCGATCTGGCGCATCTTCTTCTTGCCCTCTTTTTGTTTTTCCAACAGCTTCTTCTTGCGCGTTATGTCGCCGCCGTAGCACTTGGCCAAAACGTCCTTCCGCAGCGCGCTGATCGTTTCCCTTGCCACGATCTTGCTGCCTATCGCGGCCTGTATCGGTATCTCGAACATATGGCGCGGTATCTCTTTCTTTAGGCGTTCAACCATCCTGCGGCCCCTGTCCTGCGCGTTCCCGGCGAAGACGATAAAGCTCAGGGCATCCAGCGCCTCCCGATTCAGCAGGATATCCAGCTTCACCAGTTCCGATTCGCGGTAGCATAAAAACTCATAATCAAATGAAGCGTAGCCCCTGGTACGGGACTTCAGCGCGTCAAAGAAGTCGTAGATTATCTCGTTAAGCGGCAGCTCATATATCAGCTTTGCCCGGGAAGCCTCCAGATACTCAATTCCGATATACTCCCCGCGCCGCGTCTGGCACAGCTCCATTATCGTGCCTACAAACTCGGTCGGCAGCAGAATTTCGGCCCGCACAATCGGCTCCTCTGTCTTTATTATCGACGAAGGGTCGGGGTAGTTGGCGGGGTTCGAGAGATCCAGCACCGTGCCGTCCGATTTATAGATTTTATAGATAACGCTGGGGGCGGTCGTAATAAGCTCCAACGAAAACTCGCGCTCCAGGCGCTCCGTAATGATCTCCAGATGCAGCAGCCCAAGAAAGCCGCAGCGGAAGCCATAGCCCAGCGCGATAGACACCTCAGGCTCGAAGAAGAGCGCGGCGTCGTTAAGGCGCAGCTTGTCCAGCGCGTCCCTCAAGTCCTGGTACTTTGAGCGGTCTGAGGGGAAAACCCCGCAGTACACCATCGGCACCGCTTCTTTAAAACCGGGAAAAGGGTTGTCCGTCGGGTTGTCCGCCAGCGTCACCGTGTCGCCTATTTGGGTGTCTGCCACGTTTTTTATGCTCGCGGTGAGGTATCCCACCTCGCCCGCCGTCAAACCCGGCGACGGCACAAACCGCCCCGGCCCGAAATAGCCGGCCTCCGTGACTTCAAACTCCTTGCCGGTGGCTATAAATAAAACATTGTCGCCTTTTTTAAGCCCGCCGTCGAAAACTCGGAGAAATACAATTACCCCTTTGTATGGATCATATAAACTGTCGAAAATCAACGCCCTCAGCGGCTTCGCAGGATCGCCCTCCGGGGGCGGCACCTTCTCCACAATGGCGTCAAAGACCTGGTCGATGTTGATATCATTCTTAGCGGAGATAAGCGGCGCGTCCTGCGCCGGGATGCCTATGTCGTCCTCTATCTCCCTCATCGCCCTCTCGGGGTCGGCGGCGATAAGGTCTATTTTATTGATAACCGGGATAATCTCCAGGTTGTTCTCGGCGGCGAGGTAGACGTTCGCAAGGGTCTGGGCCTCAACGCCCTGGGCGGCGTCAACGACAAGCACGGCCCCCTCGCAGGCCGCGAGGCTCCGGGAGACCTCGTAATTAAAGTCCACATGGCCGGGGGTGTCGATGAGGTTAAGGATATACTCTTTCCCGTCCTTCGCCTTATGGATAAGGCGCACGGACTGGGCCTTTATCGTGATGCCCCGCTCGCGCTCCAAGT
>JAISVU010000285.1 GCA_031271375.1 Clostridiales bacterium
GGGCACAGGATACAGGGCGGCGGTTATGGCGTGGAGCAGTCATTAGTGATAAAAGACCTTATCGACGGCACGGTGACGGTATCGGACGACGAAGCTGTAAAAGCGGTTGGCGACCTGGCTAAGTACGCCGGGGTCTTCGCGGGCTTTTCCTCCGGGGCAAATGTACGCGCGGCGGCAAAGCTCCTGGACGGGCCCGAGAAGGGCGGGAACATCGCCGTGGCTATTAACGACTGCGGCTTGAAATATATGAGCACAGGGCTATTTTGATAAACTGAACGGCGGAGTATTTCAAAGGGAGGCTCATGCCTCCCTTATTTTAAATAAAGGAGGCATATAAGCATGGCGTTTTATGACAACCTCGACACGGTAATGAAGCATTTCATCAAGAAGGGCGGGTTCCTGACCGCCAAAGCCGGAGAGCAGGTCAACACAATGACGATATCATGGGGCTTTGTCGGCTTCGTTTGGGGCAGGCCGCATTTTATCTGCTTCGTCAGGCCCCAGCGCCACACCTACGGCATTATTGAGCGGGCGGACAGCTTTACCGTCAGCGTGCCGCTGGGCGATATGGAGAATGAGCTGGAAATCTGCGGAACCAAGTCTGGAAGGGATACGGACAAATCCCAGGTTGTGCGCTTTATACCGGCGAAGTCGGTTGAAAGTCCTGTAGTGGAGGGCTGCGGAAGGTATTTTGAATGCAGGATAAACTATAAAGACGTGTTCGACGGCGAAGCGCTGCCGGATTTTATCAAGACAGCCAATTATAAAGACGACTTCCACCATATGTATTTCGGTGAGATAGTGGAGGCGTATTAATATGAAGGTATTCATCAGCGCCGATATAGAAGGCACCAACGGTATTGCCAGCTTTGCTGAGGCAGACAATAATAACGAGCGTGAGTATACATATTTCGCCAATAGAATGACGGAAGAGGTAGGCGCGGTCTGCGACGGCATTAACAGTTTCGATGGGAACGCGGATATCCTTATAAAGGACGCGCACGCCACGGCGCGCAACATAGACCATGCCAAGCTGCCGGGCAATGCAAGGCTTCTCCGGGGCTGGGCAGGCAAGCCGTGCAGCATGATAAACGGCCTGGACGGGAGCTTTGACGCCGCTGTCTTTTCAGGATACCACAGTCCCGCATACACCGGCGGCAATCCCCTTGCGCATACGATAAACTCCACACGCTTCTCCCGCGTTTTAATCAACGGAAGGGTCGCCGGAGAATTCCATATCAATTATTTCGGCGCCATGTCGCTGGGCGTCCCCGTCGTTATGGTCAGCGGGGATAAGTATTTAATGGAGCTGGTAAACGAGACGGACCCGGATATTGTCACTGTCGCGGCCCTTGAAGCCTACGGCAACGGCACCGTAAGCAGCCATCCGTCGGGCACGCTTGCCGCATTGACAGACGGAGCCAAGAAGGCAATGGCCAACGCCGCCGCGCTCAAGGAAAAGATATCTCAAAAGCTCCCCGCCGCGTTTGAAATCGAGATAACATTCAAACGCCATGTTGAAGCCTTCAAAGCCGCCTTCTTCCCCGGAATGAGTCAGATAGACGCGGCGACGGTGGGTTATGAATGCGCGGATTTCTTTGATTTTCTTAAAGCGTGGATGTTTATATAAAGGAGACAACGAGATGAAGATATTTATAAGCGCAGATATAGAGGGCACCAACGGCATTACGGACTGGAACGAGACCGATAACAATAAGCCCGCGAGCTACGCGGGTTTCGCAAGGCGTATGAGCCTTGAGGTGGCGGCGGTTTGCGAGGGCGTGAACGATTATGACCCCGCATCCGAGATTCTGGTTAAGGACGCCCACGGCTCCGGCAGGAATATCGACCATGAGCTGCTTCCTGAGAATACTTGGTTAAACCGGGCGTTTTCGGGACATCCTAGATCCATGATGGATCAGCTGGACAGTTCATTCGACGCCTCGATACTGACCGGCTACCACAGCCCCGGATACACCGGCGGGAACCCTTTGGCGCATACGATGACAGGGGCCTTCAGCAGGGTCTTAATTAACGATAAGATAGCCAGCGAGTTTTTAATCAGTTACTATACCTCGTTATACTACGGCGTGCCGATGATAATGGCGGCGGGGGACAAGGCGCTGATGGAGATCGTAAACGAGACCGACCCGGACATCGTCACCGTCGATACAATGAGCGGGTTCGGCGTGAGCACAACAAGCCCGCATCCCGCCAAAACCAGAGCCAGGTTAAGAGAGGCCGCAAAGCAGGCCGTTGCTAACGCCGCTCGGTTAAAGGACACTGTTAAGGGCAAGCTACCCAAGTCCTTTGTTACGGATATACGGTTCCGCGAGTTTGCCAGGGCGAACATAGCCCTTAATTACCCCGGCGCAAGGTATATCGACGCCCATACCGTCGGCTTCGACTGCGAGGATTACTTCGAGTTTTTACGTTATTTTAGGTTCGTGTAAGCGGGGGCTTGCTCCCGCCTAACAAAAGGAGAGATATTTTGAAGAAGGTAACGGTTTTACTTATATCATTGATTCTTGCAGCCGGATCATTGAATGGATGTGCGGCGCGGCAAAATGGCGCTGGCTTCACGGTAACGAACCGCGGCTCCGTGGATATTATAAACGCCGATACCGTCACATACACGCACGGTAAGACCGGCGCGAGGGTAATACACATCGCCAACGACGACAAGGAACGCGCCTTAGTCATTACCTTCGAGACCCCCGCGCTGGATAATAAGGGCATACCCCATGTCTTTGAGCACGCCACGCTGGGCGGCTCGGAGAAGTATCCATCGCCGGCCCTCTTCCTCTCCGCCGCGAGGCAGACATACAACACAGGAATGAACGCGAGCACGCAAAACCCGATGACGAGTTATTATTATATGACGCGTTCGGAGGCGCAGCTGCTCGCGATGACGGATTTCTACATGGACAGCGTGTTCCACCCGATGCTGTTGACTGACGAGCGTATTTTCCGCCGTGAGAGCTGGCGTTACGAACTGACAGACCCTTCGGCGCCGCTTAACCTTAACGGCATCGTTTACAGCGAGATGCAGGGGGCGATGACGCCGGAATTCGCGGCGCGTCAAAACATGCTGGACGCCCTTTATCCGGGCAGCGTATCCGCGAACAACTACGGCGGCAATCCC
>JAISVU010000325.1 GCA_031271375.1 Clostridiales bacterium
AAAAGAATGTCCTGACCGCTCAGGAAATGCTCTCGCGCATGAATGCCAAACTTGCGGCGGATCATAATAAGCAGGCGGCTCAGGCGCGTTTCAAGAATCAGATTGTCGAAATGCTCTACGCCACGCTGCTTGAGCAAGGCGTCTTGGATTATGTCGCCGAGGCGATGCTCGAAGGCCTTGACGTCGAGGCCGGCCCGGATGGGGAGAAGGCCGGAGAATCCCCGGACGCCGGGCTGTTAGTCAGGATGGTATATACCAAGATTATCAGCATTATCGGCAAACCCAATGTAGCATTTGAAAACCGGTCCGTGTCCGCTTCGGAGATTGTTTCCGATCAGCCTGAGTCTGAACCGGACGATCCAGACGGATCTAAGGCGCAAAACGAAAACGAAGCAGGTGCGACTAAGCCTGCCGGTAAAGTGAGGAAGAAGAAATCTGCCAAACCAAAGAAACCGTTCGTTGCGGCCTTTATAGGGCCCACCGGAGTGGGGAAGACTACTACCATAGCGAAGCTCTCAGCGGATTTTATTCTGAACAAAAACGCGCGGGTTTCGTTAATATCGGCGGACACATACCGGATAGCGGCGGTGGAACAGCTGCGTACCTACGCTGATATACTGGATATAGACCTGGGAGTGGTCTATAACCCCGAGGATATGCGTGAACAGCTGTCCGCCGCCAGCGGGGTAGACGTGGTGCTTATCGACACGGCAGGGCGCTCCCACAGGCACGGGGAAAACATGGCGGAGCTTAAAGCGCTTCTCGAATCCGCGGAGATCTGCCATAAATACCTGGTTCTTAGCCTCACTACCAAGTTTGAGGACATGGTTGAGATTGTGGAAACATTCTCCGACATCTCGGATTTCAACATTATATTCACGAAATTGGACGAGACAAAGACAGTGGGATCCGTGCTGAATCTCTGTTACCATACCGGTAAAACCGTGTCGTATATAACATTCGGCCAGAACGTGCCGAATGATATAAGGGTTCTTCAGCCGGAAGAGATAGCGCGTTTGATTTTATGCGGAACCAGCAGCGTTTTAACCTAAAATGTTCACGGAGGAACTAATGGATCAAGCTGCAAACCTAAGAAGCATAGTGAGCAAGAAACAGACGACGGGCCTGCCGAAGATCAATGCGCGGGTTATAGCTGTCACGAGCGGAAAAGGCGGCGTTGGGAAGACTAATTTCACGGTGAACCTGGCGCTTTGGCTTGCAAGGCAGCAGCAGCGCGTGGTTATAATCGACGCGGATTTCGGCCTGGCTAATATTGAGGTGCTTCTCAATATATGGCCAAAGTTTTCATTTGCCGATGTGATAACCGGCAAGAAAACGATACCGGATGTGCTTACCGAGGCGCCTTACGGCATAAAGCTGCTTAGCGGGGGCACCGGATTCCGTGATCTTGCGAACGTTACGGACAGGCAGATGGCCAGCGTTCTTAACAGCTTCGGCTATTTGGATGAGATATCCGACATTATATTGATTGACACCGGCGCGGGTATATCAAAATCCGTCACAAACTTCGTTAAAGCGGCCGGCGAGGCTGTGATAATTACGACTCCTGAACCGACTTCAATTTCCGATTCGTATACGCTTATAAAGACGATTTATGAGCCCGGCTCGTATTACCCGGAGATGAAGATTGTGCTTAACAAGGTCGATAACGAAAAAGAGGGCGTCGCGGTATATGAGAGATTAAGAAGCGTGACGGAAAAGTTTTTGTCGCTTACGCCTAAATACCTGGGCTCCATTGTATTCGACAACGACTTGGTGAAGGATGTAAAATCGCAAAAACCGGTTCTGTTAAACCATCCCAATTCCCATTACTCAAAGAGCATAGACAGCATGGGCCGAAAGATATTGGATCCCGACGCCGCGTATCTCCCAGAACGGACAGGGATTTTGGCGTTTATGAGACGTATATTGAGAAGCTGACGTATAAACGCTACTATTATTAATCCGAGGTGATCGTATGTTGAAATATGTTATGCCGGGAAACAAGATTGTAATAAGCAAATGGAGAAAGCGGGACAATACGCAGACCTTGCAGCTGGACGATTTAGACAGCGAATACTCCTACGTAAGCCAGGTTGAGGATATATTGGGGAAGGAAGATATACTTGCCGCCGTACCTATATCCAAGGGGCGTTTGGCAAAGCTGCCGACGGGTATACGCTTTCAATATGTAATCCACGCCAAGCAAGGCATGATCCTGTTTGCGGGCAAAATCACGGATTACTTTCAAGAGAACAACAACTTTTTCATGCAGGTCCACTTCCTTAACAACGGGGAGATCATGCAGCGCAGAGAGTTCTACCGTTTCGCCTGCTATCTGCCGTTTGCGTTCGCTTCCGTATCGGACGACGATGACGATGCCGACCAGTATATGTCGATCGGCTCAATGAGCAGGGGAGAGATACGCGACCTGAGCGGCGGCGGTATGAAGTTTGTCTCCAACGAAGAGTTAAGCGACAACTCGAAGGTGCGCTGCGCCCTTGACCTCGGCACCGATTTGATTATCACAGTAGGCAAGGTTTTAGGCCATTCCGACGCGAAAGACCGAAACTTTAAATACGAATACCGTCTTATCTTCGTCGGCATTCTACAGACGGATCAGGAACGGATAATAAAATACATATTTAATGAACAGCGGAGGCAATTGAAGATAATCAGATAATTATAGATTTTCAAAACGTCATATGATATAATGTAATAAACATGATCGGAGATGGATAATATGAGCAATAGCATGTTCCCGCAGATGGACAGCCTGCATTTGGACGTTCTCAAGGAAATTTCTTCAATAGGAACGGGAAACGCCATATCTTCGCTGTCTAAGATAACCAACAAACGGATAAGCATGGAAGTGCCAAAGGTTATGTTCCTCGAGTTTAAAGACGTTCATAAGTCCATTGGAGACCCTGAAGACATGGTCGCCGGTATTCTGGTCAGTCTGTCCGGGGATATAAGCGGAATGGTCATGTTCATATTAAATGTCCACACCGCGCGCTCCCTGATCAACTATTTTTACGAAAAACCCACCGCGACTAATGAGTTTGACGAGCTGGACCGGTCCGCCCTGGAAGAAATGGGCAACATCCTGATCAGCTCCTACATCAGCGCCCTGGGTACTCTGATAAATAAACGCATTATCCCTTCCGTGCCAACCGTGGCGCTGGATATGGCTGCGGCTATACTATCCGTTCCCGCTATTGAGTTTTCGAAGGTGGCCGACGGGGTTATGCATATAGAAACGGTGTTCAGCGCCGGAGCGGATCAGATGTCCGGTTATTTCCTGCTGGTTCCGGAGCTTGAATCCTTTAATGTTATTATGAAGGCGCTGGGAGCGTTCTAAATGAATATTAAAAACATGATTATTGTGGGTATGGCGGATCTTAACGCTGTCCGAGACCCGGGCGTGCTAACGACGCTTGGTCTTGGGTCCTGCGTTGGCATCGCCCTGTATGACCCCATTGCTAAGGTGGCCGGCCTTGCGCACTGTATGCTTCCAGACAGCAAACAGATACAAAACAACAGCGTCGAGGCCAAATTTGTTGATACCGGAATAATCAAGCTCCTTGGGTTAATGCAGAAGCTGGGGGCAAACCGCCGTCTTATCAAGGCTAAGGTGGCGGGCGGTGCGCAGATGTTCGCGCATAACGCCACTAACGAAAGTATGCGCATCGGAGACCGCAACGTGGCCGCGACGCTTCAAATACTGGGCGGTCTCGGTATAATGGTCATCGCGAAGGACACCGGCGATACCTACGGCCGCACTGTCGAGCTGTACGCCGAAAACGGGGCTTTTATTATCAAGACTATTGGACACGGGAATAAGTCGATCTGATTTGCGGGGGTTAATATTGATTCAAAAACTAGGAATTTTGTTTGGACTTGCCGCGGCGCTGATAGCCTCTATAGCGTCCGTTGTCTACGGCGACAGTTTATATGAATTCTCCGTCAAGGTTTCAGTTTCGGCGGTTGTGTTTTTTGTATTAGGAACGCTTATTAAATGGTTTTTAACAAGCGGCATGTTCAAAAAGGCGGAAACGGAGGAAGGCGGCGGCGAGAATACAATCCCGGACGACGACGATGATGAATGATTATTTCGGTTAAGGACATTATAGAAACAGACGATATATTATATAAAACGTCGGTCTAATGGTGCGTGTACAATGGCTGGAAATGATAAACTTTGGGATACATATATCAAGACCAAAGATCCGCAGCTGAGAGAAAAGCTGATACTAGAGTATGTTCCGCTGGTGAAGATACTTGCGGGCAAGCAGGCGATGCGCTTTTTCGGGCATGTAGAGATGGAGGATATGATCAGTTACGGCACCTTCGGGCTGATCGACGCCATCGATAAGTTTGACAGCACGAAGGGCGTCAAGTTTGAGACATACGCGTCAATACGCATAAAAGGCGCCATAATCGACAGCATAAGACAGCTGGACTGGGCGCCCAGGTCACTCCGCAACGATAATAAACGGCTTGAACAGGTGTTCCGCGAGCTGGAAAACACGTTGGGCAGGGAACCCAATGACGGCGAAATGGCCGAACGGATGGGTATGAGCCGCGATGATTTGCGCGCGATGATAAGGAAATCCGCCATCTCCACATTCATATCCCTGGATGATTACATGGAGCAGGACCGGGACGACTTAGGCGTCCTGAGCGATCCGAACTCGGAGGGCGCTCCCGAAGCGGAACTTTTAAAGAAAGAGCGCAGCGAGATACTAACGGAAGCAATAGAAAAGCTGACTGAGAAAGAGCGTTTGGTAATCACGCTATACTATTATGAAGAACTGACGCTTAAAGAGATAAGCAATATCATGTCTGTAACAGAATCGCGGGTATCCCAGATACACTCAAAGGCTGTTTTTAAACTTAAAACAAAGATGGGCAAGCATATTTCATCACTTAATCTGTAATCAGGGGCGTTTCTTATGTTAGGGAACGAAGCGGCAGGTGTCTTTCTTGATATCAGGGAAGATGGGATTTACTTAATTATCGACAACAGACGCCAGAAAGACCAGTCCCTGAAGAAAAACCCGTTAAAACTTCTGCAGGGGACGGGAATCTTAAATGCGGATGTGGCCGCTCTTTCGCTTGCCCTTAACAGCAGGGATGACCGTGTCGAGGCCAAGATAACCACGGATACCGGAATCGCGGTTGCGAATGAACAGGTGAATGTGGATCTGGGCAAGGACGCGATGGAAGTAAAGCTGACCTTTATCCCGGGGCATCCTTATTTCGGCGAAACAATGGATTATGACGACATAATAGAGGCGATTAAAGCCCAGGGCGTCGTTTACGGTTTGATTACGGAGGTAGTTAAGGAGCTGGCCATAAACAGGCCTCCCGCCGGGAAACCGGTGGTAGTGGCTGTCGGGGTGCCTCCGATAGCCGGGGTTAATGGCGTCTTAAAATATAACTTCGATGTCAACACAAGAGGCAATAAGCCCAAGATGCTGGACGACGGCAGCGTGGATTATAAGGATGTCAATTATGTCCTGAAAACCGTGAAAAACGAGCTGTTGGTTGAGACGGTGGACGCGGCGCCAGGCACGGACGGGATTAATGTATTGGGGCAGCGGATTCCGTATAAGCCGGGCAAACCCGCGCCGCGCCTCCCCAGGGGAAAGAACACATACATCTCGGACGACGGGACGAAACTTATCGCCGAGATAAGCGGACAGATTCAAGTAGATGGCGGAAGGGTAAATGTAAACCCTATCCTGATGATCCCGGGCGATGTAGGTAACGAGACAGGAAACCTGGATTTTACCGGGACTATTTTTGTTGAAGGCGCGATTCAACCGGGATTTACTGTTAAAGCGACGGAGGGCGTAGAGGTAAAAGGGGCTGTTGAGGGCGCTTTTATCGAATCCGGCGGGAATATATATCTCTTTGGCGGCGTGAAGGGCATGGGCAAAGCAGTGATTAAAGCCGGCGGCGATATCTTCGCTCGGTATGTTGAACGCGCCACGCTTATAGCCGACGGCGACATCCAAAGTGACAGCATTATGCACTCGGACATAAAATGTAAAAAGGACCTGCTGCTTGAAGGCAAGAACGGTCTTCTCGTAGGCGGGAGGATATATGTAGGCAAGAGCCTTACCGCTAAAACTATCGGTTCTTCAATGGCTACCGTGACGGAAATAACGGTGGGCAATTCTCCGGAGTATCTGGATAAATACCATGAATTGGAGGCAATGTATAAAAAGGCTAAATCGGAGTATGATAAGGAAAAGCTCATAGAGGCCTACAGGGCGGGGAATGAGGATCTGAGGCTGCGTTCGCTGCAGGCGAGGATACATCTGCGCGTTGAGATGGACCGGCTTCAAAAGGAAATGAACGAGCTGCTTCTGGTTCTTAACTCCACGGACGGTATTATCCGCGCGAGCCAGGTTATCCACCCCGGATGTAAAATCATTGTGGGCGGCGTGCTTATGAAGGTAACGGACACAATATTCGCCAGCACGCTGCGTAATGTGGATGGGAAGGTCGGCGTCGGGGTGTATATCAATTATGATAAGCCAGATACACTCCTATAAAACTGAGAATAGGATTTGGATTTATTGAAGAAAGGAGCGGATCGTAATGGCTATAAGGCCAGTGGATATGCAGGCGCTGCTGCCGCGGACAGCCGAGACGGCCAAAACAACAGCGAACGAAAACAGCAGGCCCCTCGCTGAACAGCACAGATTTATAGAGCAAAACCAAAGGGATGTATATAACGAGCAGCGCAGTGTTATACAGTCAAATAAAACAGAAGGGCAGACCGTAGACAAGGACGGCAGAGGCAGCGGAACCGGACAGGGCGGTTCAAAACATAAACGCCGCAACAGCGCCAAGAATCAGGAACAGGCTAACGATACCACCAGGGGAAGAACCAGTTTGCTGGATTTAAAGCTATAATAACGCTATACCGTTAATCCTGGTATATAGCGGAAGGAGTGCTTTACATGGCATATGAAACAAAGGTCTTGCTGATCGCATTATCTAAAATTGTCCGCAAGGCCGACAACATTGAGGAAATCTACAAGGCTATTGAGGATATGGCAAACGCCGAGGGTGTGGTATTAAAACCCTATGAAGATAAACAATAAATAGAGATCAGGATGTGCTGCCGATGGACTTTATACAAGGCCTGCTGATATTCGGCGTTATCGTTGGCGTTGTGTTGATTATAATATCGTTTATCAAAAAAAAGGGGGAAGCGGAACCTCTTGAGGACATGCGCGCTCCCCGCGCTTATGTACTGGAAAAAAAACTTGAGGCAATGGACACCACAATCTCCGAAGCGGATAATGTAATGACGGAACTGGGGGGCATGTCTCAGAATATGTTGAAAGAAATGGACAGCAGATATAATGAGCTGCTGTTTTTATATAGCCTCATTGACGAGAAGGAAAAAGGCATTACTGACACGCAACACACCATAAAGGAAGCGGGACCTGCCGGTAATCCGGCTGTACTTTCCGCAGGAGTAACCGCATCTGCGCCTGTAAGACCTTCGCCTGTCATTAATAACCCCAAGCTGGCCGAGATAACGGAAATGAAAAGCCGAGGGATGAGCGTATCTCAAATCGCAAAGGAACTGAACATGGGGCAGGGCGAAGTGTCGCTAATATTATCTGTTGGGAGCAACGCGACGGCGTCCGTAGGCAAAAGGTAAAGGAGGTTATGAAATATGTATGAGACGATGAGCGAAATTGAGCGGAAATACGACGGCGAGTGGGTGTTTATGACGCATTGCCAAAAGGGGGAGCATCACCAAATCATTGGTGGCGTAGTGGCTGCGCATAGTAAAGACAAGAGCTTAATCCTCGATCTCTGGGGTAAAGGACATGAGAGTAAGGTTTTCTTTAGATATGTAGGTTCCTTGCCTGAAGGAACAAGTCTTCTTCTTTGAACATGGAGCTTCTTAATTTTAGCAGAATAAGCGGTTTACTTTATGTAACCATTGAATTGTGGAGCCCTATAGAGAATAATTTCAGAGAGATGTTTATTATGCTTGATACAGGAGCCAGTATTACAACTATTTCCCGTATGATTTTATTACGACTGGGTTATAGTGCCGGTGGTAAAATAACCACAATAACCACGGGCAGCGGGCAAGAAACAGTTGCCGTTTATTCAATCCCAAAGGTCAAGATAGGATTAACGGAACTTACCGACGTTGAGGTATACGCGCATGACTTTCCTGAGGAAAGCTACGTTGACGGTGTGCTGGGCATGAACATCCTTGAGAACTTCAATTTTGCGGTAAACCTGGACGAGAACATCATCAAACTTGAACGGCGGAGCGCATATGCCTAAACGGCCTATTCTTTTTGGCGTCGGCGCGGGGATAGTCTTCTCCTGTCTGGCGTTGTATTTCATATATACCAATCAGCTTCTCAAAACCGCCGCGGACGAACTCTCCGCCGTTACCGAGACACCTTTTTTAGCGTCCGCGCCTGACGAGGTAACGCCTACCGTTTCTCCCGATATCATAACGCCGTCCATAACACCCGAAACGTCAACGCCGGAGATAATCGTTACGCCGATGCCCGTTCCTACTCAGGAACCCACGATCGAGCCTACGCTCACACCCGAACCAATACAAGAACCGACGCCCACGGTTGAACCGATACCGGAGCCAGCTCCTACGATCGAACCTACGCAAGTACCTGCGTTTACGGATGAGCCAACACCGGAGTCAACGCAGGCTCCTGGCGCGATATCCGGCCCTCCCGCCCAGGGAGACAGTATAAGAGTAACAATACCCGACGGCAGGACTGCCACACAGGTATCCCGGCTTTTACAGGACGCCGGGGTAATCGACAGCGCCGAGGACTTTCTAGCCGTTCTGAGGGAGAAGGGTTATACGGTGCGCCTCTCGTCGGGAACATTTACTCTCACCACTGGAATGGGGTATGATGAGCTGGCGGAGCGGATTGTGAGGAGGTAGAAATTTTAAATTTACTATATTTGAACCTCATGTTCTTCACGTTCGTTTCATGGAATTGCCATTAATGCCCAAAATTAGTAAAATAGAGATTGGGTGAGCAAAATGGAATAAGTAAGAAGCTGTGTTCATAGGTTGAAAAGTTGAGAAAAGATGTTATAATACCCTTATGAAAAAGTTAGAATTTATTCTGACAAACTATCCAAGCGACTTGACGAACAAAGAATGAGAGATAATAGAGCCCTTTTTCTCAAACAGCAATAAGGCGGCATGGCATAAACGATCGCTTGTAAACGCGGTGTTGTATATAAAGGACAACGGCACAAAATGGAGGGCTCTGGCACACGATTACCCGCCGCATAACACGATATGGACTTTCTTCCGTCGCGCCCGTGACAGTGGGTTGTGGGAGAAGATTATGGATGCTCTCGTTAAGAGGGTACGAGAAAAGGCTGGACGAAAACCCACGCCAAGCTATGGAATTATTGATTCACAAAGCACGAAAACCGTTGCTTCGAGTGAGGAGCGCGGTATTGACGGGGAAAAAAGGTAAAGGGCCGTAAGCGACATATTGTCGTGGATGTAATGGGTAATTTTCTTTCTATTGTAGTACACGCGGCGAATATCCATGACACAAAATCGGGAATAGACCCTGCAAAAAAAGCTTTTAAGAAGTATCCTTCCATTGAGAAGTTCTGCGGCGATGAGGGTTACCGTAAGTCTTTTGTGGAAAATGTGCTTTCTGAACTTGGGTTAGAGGTTGATATCTCAGAAAAGATAGTGCCGGGA
>JAISVU010000344.1 GCA_031271375.1 Clostridiales bacterium
TAAGGAGATCGCCTACATACCCCAGGCCGCGATGAACGCCTTGAACCCAACGCAAAAGATCATCCGCTTTATCGAGGACGTCGTCCGCGCCCACAACCCAAAGGCCACGAAGAAAGAGAGACTGGACTTGGCGATGAAGCGTTTCGAGGTTCTGAACCTCCCGGCGGAGACGCTGGACAAATACGCGGTGGAGCTGTCCGGCGGCATGAAACAGCGTACGGTTATCGCGGTTTCAACGATTCTTTCGCCAAAGGTGCTTATCGCCGACGAGCCGTCCTCGGCCCTGGACGTTACAAGCCAAAAGATGGTTATTAAGATGATACTGGATTTGATGGAGCTGGGGCTGATAAAGTCGATGATCTTCATTACCCACGAGCTGCCGCTCTTGTATAACGTGACCGACGACATTCTGGTAATGTACGCGGGGCAGATCGTTGAGAGGGGTTCCGCCGAGGATATGATCTTCAACCCGATACACCCGTATTCCAGGGGGCTTATGAACTCGATCCTGGTGCCGGAGGACGGAACCAGGCAGGCAAAGCTCACGGCCATCCCCGGAACGCCGCCGAACCTCAAGAACCCGCCTAAAGGCTGCCGCTTCGCGGAGCGCTGTAAGTATGAAAAACCCTGGTGCCGGTCGGCCTCAGTGGCCTTTACCGATCTGGACGGCGAGCGCTGGTATCGCTGCGTCGTACCCGTGGAGGAACTCAAGGAGGCATACGCGAATGAGTGAGCCTGTCAACGATACATCCAAAAAAGAGCTGTGCCTGAGCGGAACCGGCGTTACGAAGGTATTCGGCTTTGGCAATAAAAAGACCGTCGCGGTGGATCATGTGGACTTCAACTTCTATACCGGGGAATTAATCTCCATCGTAGGCGAGTCCGGGAGCGGCAAGACGACGCTGGTTAAGATGCTGCTGGGCCTTATCGGCGTCTCCGAGGGCGAAATCACGTTCATGGGCAAGAAACGCGACATATCGACGCGCTCGAAGAAAAAGGAGTATTGGAAGGGGATTCAAGCTATATTTCAAGACCCGTTCTCGTCATATAATATCTTCCATAAGATAGACCAGGTGCTGCTGGACTGCATCGCGATGCGCGGCGGCCGGGGCCTATCGAAGGAGAAGAAGCGGGAGATGATGGTCGAGGCCTGCGGCTTTGTGAACCTGAAGTTCGAGGAACTGAGCAATAAGTATCCGTTCGAGCTGTCCGGCGGGCAAATGCAGCGTCTGATGATTGCGCGTATCTTTCTGCTGCGCCCGCAGATTCTTCTGGCAGACGAGCCCACGTCAATGATCGACGCCTGCTCCAGGGCTACGATATTGGATATGCTGATGGGCTTGCGCAGGGAAACCGGCATGATGATCATATTTATCACCCACGACATCGGCCTCGCCTATTACCTCTCCGACTCAGTCTACATTATGGAGCATGGGAAGTTCGTCGAGTCCGGGTCGGCGGACGCGGTTATCCTCAATCCTAAGGCGGACTATACGAAGCGGCTTATAAGCGACGTGCCTAAGATACACGAACCGTGGGATTTTTCGAAGAAGGTTAAGCGGGCGCGGGTGGCGGGGAATGAAGCCTAACTGTATGTTTATTGACATATGTATTTATTTGTAATATTATCATATTACAATCAAATATAAGGTGGTGTAAATTATGGCACAGAGCTCTCTGATTCAAGTTCGTGTTGATGAGGAAATAAAACAAGAAGCCGATGAGCTTTTTTCTGATCTAGGCTTCGATACACCCACGGCCATCCGCATCTTTTTAAATCACGCTATAAGATATCGTGGACTGCCATTTAAGGTAAGTCAATCCATACCTAACGCCATGACCATCGCCGCTATGGAAGAAGCGGATCGCATAAGCCGTGACCCTAATGTTAAAAGCTACACCGATGTTGACGAGATGATGAGAGAGCTTCTGACAGATGTATGAGGTTAAGCCATCTTCGAGATTTAAAAGTGACTTGAAGCGGGCAGTAAAGAGAGGTTACTAAACGCGGAGAGGACAGGAATGTAAATGTCGCTGCTGCGAACGGATAAGTGCCCATATTGCGAACGCGTAATGAAACGCGGCTCTGTCGTATCTACGCGGCACAGACTGTATTGGATGCCGGAAGGCGGCAAAATGCCTTCGTTTGCGTGGAATACTCCTAAAGGCGGGGTTCCTTTGGGGACATACGATATATTTACCGGCGGCGAGGTCGACGCGTATTATTGCGAAGAATGCGGGAAGATAGTTATTGAGGTGTAGTCAATATGTATTATGTCTACATTCTTACAAATTGGAATAATACGATATGCTACACCGGTGTTACAAACAATATACAACGTCGGCTCTTTGAGCATAGAAGCAGGCAATTTGATGGGTTCACGAAACGGTATAATGTGCATAAACTTGTATATTTTGATTCGGCACCCGATATTAAGTCAGCTATTGATTATGAAAAGCGAATAAAAGGATGGAATCGGAAACGTAAGAATGCGTTAATTGAGAGTATGAATCCAGACTGGAAGGATTTGTCCAGTGAGTTTTAAGACGGGATTACAACTGTTTGCGAGGGATGACAAGGCCATGTCATCCTGAGCGTTCATCATAATAGGAGATACATGATGGAAGGGTAGCGAAGGATCTTTTCTCTATAACGTTAAAAATCAAGAAGATACTTCGCTATCCGTAACTCATGGTTATTGTTAGTTTCGCGACCGCTCAGGATGACATCGTGAAGGTTGCGCTTCATAGGTAATATTTATAGCGGTATTTAACGAATATAAAGCAAATAAATAACCAGGAGGCCCTAATGAACACCCATTCAAACATCAAATCCGTTATCTCACAAATGACAGTAGAAGAGAAAGCGTCCCTTTGCTCAGGGATGAACTTTTGGGAAACGAAGGCCATGGAGCGGCTGGGCGTACCGTCGGTAATGATGACCGACGGGCCTCACGGGCTTCGCAAGGTCGTTGCCCAAGACCATTTAGGCGCGGCGGAGAGCGTCCCTGCCACTTGCTTCCCCCCGGCGGCCCTGTCGGCCTGCTCCTTTGACCGGGAGTTGCTGCGGGAGATGGGCGAGGCCCTGGGGGAAGAGGCTATAGCCGAGGGCGTAAGCATCGTCTTGGGGCCTGGGGCAAATATAAAGCGTTCCCCGCTCTGCGGGCGCAACTTTGAGTATTTCTCCGAAGACCCGTACCTGAGCGGAGAGATGGCGGCGGCGCATATTAACGGCGTCCAGTCTAAAGGCGCTGGCACGAGCTTGAAGCATTTCGCCGCGAATAACCAAGAAACCCGCCGGTTTTCCAGCGATTCTATTATTGAAGAGCGGACGATGTACGAAATCTATCTCCCCGCCTTCAAAAAGGCCGTCACAGCCGCCAAGCCGACGACGGT
>JAISVU010000345.1 GCA_031271375.1 Clostridiales bacterium
TCCGGCGCGTAGCCGGAGAGGATGTCGGCCGCGAGGTTGCCTAAGGCGCAGCCTATCGCCCCGGGAACGCCCAGCATAAGCCCCAGCGCGGGCGGCAGGGCCCCGGCGGGGCGCATCTCGGAAACGGCCATCACGCGGAACAGCTCGCGGAACGGCATCGTGACGGCGAAGAATATCACCGCAGAGATTATTATGACGCGCAGATTCTTTGATTGGCGTTTAACGCGGTTTGTCACGAACCCCTCCGAAAACTGTATCTTTAAAACCTTTTACGCACGGAGGCACAGAGTCACAGAGGGAGAAAACCGTTCATACTGCGCTTTATGCCTTCTTTCAAAAACGCGGTATTAAAATTAAGCAATAAGCCGCAGGGTTTATCGGCTAACCTTAAATATGTGCTTAACTGCTTTTCATGCAGCAGCGTCAGGGACGAAACGGATTTAATCTCCAGAACCACCGTATCGTTCACCAATAAATCAAGGCTGTAGCCTTCGCTGTCTATGTACTGGCCGCGAAACATGACGGGCAGGCGTAAATCCGCTATAATACTGTAACCTGCCTGCTCCAGGGCTATTCTCAGGCACTGCTTGTAAACCCGGTCTAGCAAGCCGGGCCCCAGTTCGCGGTGAACCTCAATCGCGACGCCTATAATGCCTTTGGTTAATCCATTCAATTCGTTTTCAGTCATTGAGAATCCCTCCCTCTGTGTCTCTGTGTCTCTGTGCGTGAAACAAAAATTCAAATCGGCTTATGCCGGTATTGCCGAATCACAGTAATGTAGTTTTCCGCTGTTGAATGCTATTAACTATATCATCTACGGTAATGTCCTTTAACAAGTCCTCACGCTCTTCGGTATAATTCCCGCTTCCCTTGTCAAACTGGTGCATGAATTGCGCCATGCCGGAAGGCCCCAGCTCTTTCAAGAGCGCATTCAGCCCCCTCTCTCTAATTGAAACCAAATCATTATTCATTTAATAAGACCTCCGTAAGCCAAAGGGCAGGATTGGCTATTCTGATTATAGTATTCGACTTTACCGCTCTAATATAGAATTTTTTATCCGTAGTAAGTAAAACGCTTGCTCCGCCATACTCGGCGCTTGCCAGGTGAAGCGCGTCAAACGCCCCTAAGTTTGACGCTCCTGTAAGTTTTGATGATCTGTCAATTATGCCGTCATTGATCTCAATATTTAAGTTTGCCGATGAATATAGTTTAATGACTTTTTGCCGCTTAACAGGGTTTACAATTCTATTGATTTCATCTTCCAACACATCGCTTTTGAAAATATCCCAGAAACCTGCCTCACATATATTTATTATTGACAAGACCGCTTCACGCTCAAAACTAACCTTTTGTTGTGAAAGATCGTCAAAAGGACGGCAAAAGCAACAGCAATCCATGTATATCTTTAATCTATCCATTCGGCGATTCCTTCTATATTATATCATTAAACAACCAGCGCCGCAAGCCCAATCGCCGCGCCCCCCGACAGCGCCCACAGAACAGGCTGCCCGGCAGGGCTCATATGAAAAACCAGGATACATGCGCATATTGCCGCCATTATGGCGGTATAGGCGGCGGCCGCGATACGCCGGGTTTTCTTAAACCGCTCCAGCGGCCCGCGCGGCACGGGCTCCAGGCCGAGGCGGACGCTGTCGGACGTAATGATAATTAATATCGGCATTCCCAGCATAACCGAGAACCCCAGGTTATTGTACAGCACATAAGTATAAATCGTTTCTATCCATGTGCCGAAGAAGGCCTGCAGCCCGAACGACAATAACCACGCCGTCGTAAAGGCGTTTACCAGCGAGATAGCTGCGTATATCAGAATATTGCTGATTTTACGCAGATTGGGCGGCTCATTGCGGAACAGGTGCCACAGCTTGTACGGGAGCCAGGCGGCGGCGGCGTTGCCGATAAGCCCCAGGACCGACGGCCACCCGAAGCCGCTTACGAGATCGGCCGCCACATTGCCTATGCCGCAAGCCAGCGCGCCTACCGGCCCGAAGGCAAGCCCCGCCACGGGCGGTATCGCGTTGACGGGCCGCACCTCGGTCAAACCCTCAACCAGCGTCATAACCTTAAAGGCGGCTCCCAGCACGAAAAAGGCCGCGAACGTGATTATAAACTGTTTGGCGCGGCTTATGCTCCCCGGCGCGGAATCGGCTCTATCGCGCAATAGTATGCCCCTCCTTAGGCAGGTTTCTGGCCCCTAAAAAATTGCTTCCCGCTATCACCGCCCCGGCCACGATGACCATCGCCCCGCACAGCGAGAATATGCTGAAGGTTTCGCTGCCCCCGAATGCGGCAGGTATCAGCACCGCCAGCAGCAGCGTCACGACGGGCTCGGTGGACGCGATTATCGTCACGCTTACCGGGTCCGTATACTTCTGCGAGAACATCAGGACAATGTACGCGTATGCTTTGGAGAAGAACGCGAGTATGAATATCGACGACAGCAGTTCCTTCGTATAATCGACGCTGAGGAATGTGCGCGAATCCTCAAAAAACCACAGCGCAAACGACGACAGCGCGGTGAAGCCCATCTGCAATATGCCGATTAGCAGCGGGTCTTCGCGCTTCGTGAAGCGGTCCGCCGCGATTGTGTAGGCGGCGGTGCACATGCAGCTCAACAGCATGAACACTGTCCCGGAGCTCATAAACGCCGATATGCTGAACCGGTTTGTAAGCCCAAGCCCGGCCACGATGACAAAGGCCCCGACGGCGTTGTTGCGGCTTGGCTTCCGCTTGAACAGCAGCAGCAGCAGCGGCACCGCGATAACCGCAAGCGCGGCGAGGAAGCTGGCGTTCGACGAAGGCAGCCGCTCTATCCCCTTTTTCTCCAGCAGCAGGTTCGCGGTGAGGAACGCCGACAGGACTAAGGCCGTCTTCACCGTCCCGCGCGTCATCCTGCGCAGGCGCTTTGCGAAAACAGCCACAAGTATCACGGTGGCTATACCCGTCGTTAGCGTAAGATAGGCGAACACCGACAGCTCCGGCGGCAGGCTCTTGATAAAGATGTACGACGCGGACCAGCACAGCGTTATCGAGAAGAGAAGGATGTTATTCTCCGTCCTTGTCATTGATTCTCCCCGCCGCTGTAGAACACGCTGTCAACCCCGGCGCGCTCCACCAGGATCGAGCTTTGGTTCAGCGCGGCCAAGACCTCGTCCATCAGCGGAATCAGCTGCGCCTCGCTGACGCCGATGAACGTGTACACCAGCGTGTTTTCCTGCGTGAGCACCCCTTCCCAGTCAACCCAGCCGCCCTGAGCCTCGCTGACGGTATAGCCCTCCACATGCCTGGCGCAAATGCCGTTGACGATCTCCCTCGCTTGGGCAGTGGGGATAATCTGCCGGTAGGTGTCCTTGTCGTTTGTGCCGATATACAAAGTGTAGCTGCCGTTTTCGGCGTAAGCGAAGCCCAGCGTGCCCCGCGCGGCATTATCCTGCGGAATCCATCTAAACGCCGCGAGAAGCCCCGTGCCAACAAGGTTTATAATCAGCAGCGCGATGATGATTGCCTGCTTCCTGTCCGCCTTCATACGCAACACCCCGTTTATGTAATTATAGCACATATTAAACAACGCCGCCACTGGAAATTGGAATTTATATCATAGCATAAAAATAAACATCCCGCGCAATTGTTAAGAAATCTTAACACAAGGATTTTGGCGAATCGGTTCAGCCTGCGTAGGGCGCGGCGTCATTGACGCGCCGGAATTGGAAAATAATGCCTTTTTCGCGGCAAATATATCTTTTTCGCTGTACTTTTTGAAATTACTATGGTATAATAATTGCGTAAATCGTGGGGCGGTGTTTTGGCAATCGTTGATTAAGCAGCGGTTGCCTATGGCCGAACTCTTGCAGACACGCTTTCCCGGATACTTACGGGGTGTACGAAAGGAGGAAGGCCATGTCAATAACTTTATCATGGTTTGAATTGCTTTATTTGATTCAAACAGCAATCTTGATATTCGTTACTTACAGAAACACAAAGAAATAAGCCGCCCTCTCATGATAGGCAACGGCTTATTTTTATAACTCTTTAACTTAGAGTTCGGTCGTTCCACCGTCAATGCGCAGGCTTTGCTTGCACTAACGATTTACGCTGAGAGAGCGTTAGCAGCGCTCTCTCTTCAACTCTTCCTTTTTATTATAGTATGATATGCAGATATAGTCAACAGAAAAAGGCTCTTTCACATTATTTATTATTCATTCGCAAAGGCGTTTCGCTCCGGTTATCATTGACATAAGCATGTATATAACAGAGACCAGAGACAAGAACCCAGAGACCAGACAGAAACAACAAATCTGCCCTTAATCTGGATTCTGTGCTCTTCTTTTTCTCGTCTCTAGCTTTTCGGAGGCCGCACGCCGGGAGACATCTCTCCGTGCCTCTGTGCCTCCGTGCGTAAAGGTTTTTGGCTTTCATTATTCATTTTTCATTATTCATAGCGCCGCCTGCGGCCGCGCCGCCCCGCGTAATTATCCTAAACGCGGAAAATCGGATAAACCCGTTTGCGAGCTTATCCGATTTCTATGTAAAAGCCTTATTGTACTGCTTAACCGGATAAAGACTCAGCCGCATAATCCGAAGAAGCATGATTCCAAGCCTTTTTCCAGGTTCCAGGCTCTTCTTTTATCCAGTTATCCAGCATTCTTCGCCGTTTTTTCTTTTCCCTGCGCGTGTTCACGCCCGTCGCCTCCCAGCCCGATTATTACGCTGCGGCTTAATATTTCCCTTAAAAAACAAAATGCGCACGAGACGAGCGGCTCGAGGTTGAATTATCCGCTTTCCAACCGAACCGCCAGGTCCCGTCCGTACACATATCACGGGACATATAATATCACATCTAAATCCATTATGCAACAGTTTTTTAAAAAAATTAGTTGCTAGTATAATACTTTATGATACCGCCCTTTTCGACAAACGGAGGTAATGCAATGCAGGAAGAAATATGTTGCTATTTGTCGCGTTATAACGTAGCTTTGTTGTACTACACGGGCGAGGCCTTTGCCTTCGACCGCTCCGGCAGGCGCCTTTACGCGCCGGTTTCCGCGGACATCCGCGTCGTTTTGCAAGTCTTGCGCAATCTTTTTAACTAACGCCTAACAAAATAAAAGCGAAAAGGGCGGGGAACCTGGAACCTGGAGCCTGGAACCTGGAGCCTGGATGGTAACTTGTAAAAAAGGGCGGCGGCCGGTTTTCGTAGGGGCGGCGTCATGCCGCCCGTTGGAGCCTGGAACCTAGAACCTAGAACCTAGAACCTAGAACCTGGATGGTTACTTGTAAAAAAGGCGGCGGCCGGTTTTTTTTCCACCCGTCATTGCGGGCTTGACCCCGCAATCCCCACGTCATTGCGGGCGACCAAAGGTCGGCCCTACGGTTACTTATAAAAAAGGCGGCGGCTGGTTTTCGTAGGGGCGGCGTTAAAGTAGGCGCGATTAAGTAGGCGCGATTCTGCGCCGGTATGCGCCGGTTTGCCGCCCGATGGAGCCTGGAACCTGGATGGTAACTTGTAAAAAAAGGCGGCGGCCGGTTTTCGTAGGGGCGGCGTCATGCCGCCCGTTGGAACCTGGAACCTGGAGCCTGGAACCTGGATGGTTACTTGACGTAGGGGCGGGGTCAAAGTAGGCGCGATTAAGTAGGCGCGATTCTGCGCCGGTATGCGCCGGTTTCCCGCCTGGTGTGTTCGCCCGAAATTGCCAAACACCCCACATTGCGGGCGACCTACCCGTCATTGCGGGCTTGACCCGCAATCCCCCCGCCCTCCCGGGCTTGCCCCGTCCCGGACTTGATCCGGGATCCCCTGGCATTGCGGGCGAGCGAGGGCGCTCGCCCCTACTATTGCTGGCGAGGGAGGGCGCTCGCCCCTGCTATTCTGCTTCCCGTTTTCTTATCGAAATACTCCATCGCCTGGGGCTCCGGCTCCAGGGCGGCCTCGGCCTCGGAGGCCATCACAAACGCGGCCAGCTCTGTGAACACGCGCCGCCTCACGGGGAAGGGCAGGCGCATGTACTGGCGCATAATGTCGAGCTCAAGCTCCGTCATCCCGTACTGGGCCGCCAGCGCGTCCATCGGCAGCTTCCCGGCGAAGAACACCGGCTCCGCGCCGCTCCTGAGCCACTCGGGATTAACCCCGTACATCGTGGCAATAGACGCGATGTTGCGCTCGGTCAGCGACTTCGTCCTGCCGCGCTCGATGTCCGACAGCGCGGAGTTCGTTATCCCAATCCGTTCGGCAAAATCACTTTGCGTAAGCTCAAGCTGTTTCCGTAAGAATTTCATGCGCTCGCCGATATCCATAAGCGGCCACCTCCGAATTTAATTATTCATTTTAATTATTCATTGCGGGCGACTAAAGGTCGTATGCTGGAGCCTAGAACCTGGAGCCTGGAACCTGGATGGTTACTTGTAAAAAAGGCTGCGGCCGGTTTTCGTAGGGGCGGCGTTATGCCGCCCTCCCGGGCTCGACCCGGGACCCCGTCATTGCGGGCTTGACCCGCAATCCCCTACGAAGTTGACGCCCTTAGTGCAAGCGAAGCGCCGCGCATTAGTGCAAGCGAAGCGCCGCGCATTAGTGCAAGCGAAGCGCCGCGCATTAGTGCACGCGAAGCGCCGCGCCTTAGTGCAAGCGAAGCGCCGCGCATTAGTGCAATCGAAGCGCAGCGCATTCTTTG